>CAKRHL010000209.1 GCA_934338765.1 uncultured Lachnospiraceae bacterium
AACCTAGCAGCACTAAGTGAGCCCTCCCGTGTGCCGCGAGGTTGCCGGAGCCGAGCTAACTGTACCGGTAACGTCCGCAGAGGTGTGTACAACGCAGAATGCACGGTTTTAATATAAGTTAATAATGGATATATAAGGATAGAAAAGTGGATGGGATGCCACTTTTTTCTTTATTTCTGACGTAAATTTTGGTAGAATAAAACTACTATAGTGAATGTTCGGGTGACAAAGGGGGAAAGGCAGTGAAAGCAGAGTTAAAAAAAGGAAGTATCAATCAGATCCTCAAGGGGACAGATATATATGAAGCGGGAGAGTTTCTGGATTCTATCGCCATGGTTGTAAAGGGAAGGATACGTGTGCACGGCTACGGGATCAATCTGGTGGTTGGATCAGGCTGCTTTTTAGGGGTTCGTGATCTCAACCGGGGGGCTCACAGTGTGACATATACAGCGCAGACCAATGCAGTGATATATGTATTTCCTTCTTCCGGAGCTATGAGTGACATCCGAAGGATCATGCAGGTCAATAAGGATTATGTGGCACTGATGGTATCCGGGCTTCACAGATCTCTCGCAGAGCAGGAAACGGCTTACGAGGAGCTGTTAGAGGCTGCACAGGGGGCTTATGAGCTGATCGGCAGAGTATATCGCAAGTGTCAGGAGATTTCCAAGGAGACAGGAGCTTATTTTCAGGAACTCCCGTCCATAGAGAAGCTCCAGCCTTTTGACGAGCCGCAGATGCTTCCTCTGGACAAGGTACATTATTATCAGGCCTGTGCCAAGGTGCCGATGGATGTTCAGAAAGCGTTTTACAGCAGCTCCGCAGAGATATGTGTTTATCATGTGAGAGAACAGGTGGATCTGCTTCACCAGCTTCATGATTTCAGCAAGTCACTGACGGAATATCTGGAGCTTATGATGCGCCATCTGATCCTGGATGGCAGAAATCTTTATGCATCGGTATCCGGCTTTGCCCTTATTCTGCAGAGGGCGGATCAGGATGCAGGAGAGGTGATGACAGAGCTGGATGAGGTCATCGACAAGATCAATGCTCTGGAAGGAACTCTGATGAAACGTGCAGATGTGGAGAGTGCCATTGACAGAGCCTCGATGGAGGAGACATACTTTAATCTTCTCAATCCTTCCCGCAGCGTGGGGAATACTCTGGATATGACGGGAGACACCCTTGCGCTGGTGGAGACCTTCGATGTGGATGCGGCGGAGCTTGTGGATACTCTCGGTACGATCCTTGCATTTGGAGAGATAGAGGCAGATGAGGCAGAGCAGTTTGAAAATCTTGTGGGACAGTTTGAAGCACTGGACGATAAGGAAAGCTCCTCGGATGAGGCGAGAAATCTTCGCCGTTCCCTGATGAAGGCATATTATCCCATCTATGAAAAGGTGTTCCTGAAGGATTTTTATTCCAAGGAGGAGACGCCGGTCGAGGTGGATCTGTTTTTGCGGTACGGTTTTCTGAGTGAGCGTCTTTTGCGGGAGGATCTCATCGAGGATCTGCTGTCCCTGGACAATGGCGGGATCCATCAGAACGGCTGTCAGGTATACGATATGAAGGAGTGGCTGCAGGCGATCATGAACGGTGACCGCATGCCATCCAAGAATGAATTTGATCTGGATTATGAGGAAAATCTCCGGGATAAGGTCAAAAATAAAGAGATCACTTCGCAGCAGCAGAACGAGCTGTTGAAGAACCAGGAGCAGAAGCTGCATTTTGAGGTTATGAATATGTTCCGCATCACGCATCGTCTGGTGAGTGGACAGATCGTTTCTTTTGTGCCGTTTTTGTATACAGAGGGATGTACGGCGCTGGAAAAGAATTTCCTGTCCAAGGAAAAGGTGTGTGCGGCATTTAACAGACTGCGCAGGATCGACTTTTCAGCATTTTACAGAGAGATCCTGTTTCAGAAGCAGGTACCCGGGATCAAAAAAGAGTTTATACAGGAAGAGGTATGTCCTGATGTGATCCTGCTGCCAACCGTCGGCTCCAAGGATATTATGTGGCAGGAGCTCAGCGGCAGAAAGAGAAATACGCCGGGACGACTGCTGCTTCCGGTATTTCTGGAGGGTGATCTGGACAAGTCTGTGGCTCATCTTACAGGAGCTTTCCGCTGGGAGCTTTGTCGTACCATGCAGGGCGTATACTGGAACAATATCCAGTACAAGTCCCTGACCAGTGAATATTCTGATTTTCTTCAGTTTTACCGTAAAAACCGTGAGCTGTCAGATGACCGCAAGGAAAAACTGAAGCTTCAGATTCAGAAACACCGGAACAACAGCAGAGAGATCTTCGCTGCAGATTATGGCAACTGGATCCTGCATGAGTCCCAGGGCGGTATGCTTCTCAGTAAGCCGGTGAGGGAGATCCTTGCCACATATTGTCCGTTTGCGCTGGAGCTTCGCCAGAATCTGTCGGCACAGCCCGTCTTTCAGAATGCCATGGCCCGCTATGAACGGGAAACAGGCAAAAAGCTCCGGGAGTACGATCTGAAATTCCGTGTATGGGAGAAGGATCGTGTGGAAGTACCTGCGGAGATTATCCAAACCAAAGAATTTTACGAAAAATAAATCGACTCCACCGGTCAGATCCATCCTCCGTCCAGAGTGATGATCTGGCCGGTTAAATATTCCGGAGATTCTGCTATCTGGCGTACCATGGAGGCAACCTCTTCAGGGGTACCGGCACGGCCGGCAGGAATCTCTTCTGTGAGAGCAGACAGCTCATCCGGTTCCAGAAAGGCATTCATGGAGGTGTCGATCATGCCGCAGGCAATGGCATTTGCCTGAATGCCGCTGGGTGCCAGCTCCTTGGCCAGAGCTTTTGTCAGAGCGTTGATCCCTCCCTTGGAGGCAGAGTAGGCAGCCTCTGTGGAAGCACCGACATTGCCCCATACGGAGGAGATGTTGATGATCCTGCCGTGCTTTTCCTGCAGCAGATAAGGAATGATCGCGCGGCTCGTATAAAAGACGGAGGAAAGGTTCGTGCGTATCAGCGTATCCCATTGCTCCGGTGTCATATCCTGAAGCAGACCGAGGTGGGAGATACCTGCGTTGTTGACAATGATCTCCGGGATACCGAAGGTGCGGACTGCGTTGTTGACAAAGGTCTGCGCATCCTCCGGATCCCCCATATCGCCATAATATGTAAAATATTGGCCGCCGGCTGCGGTGATCCGGGAAAGGGTATGTTCCATATCCATGCCCTTATGACGGCAGCAGACGGAGACATCCCATCCCATGGATGCGTATAGCAGAGCAATGGCCCGGCCGATCCCGCGGGAGGCCCCTGTGATGATAATATGATGTTTGTTCATAATATATAATCCCTTCTTTAGTCGTTATATCTGTTTTGGACACAATATATAGTATACAGAAAGGGAGTTTTCATGCAAGTCTTTACACTGTTTGGGAAGTTTGCTATAATTTGCTATAATGTTGTAAATTTTTGAAAATAATTCTATGGGGATAATTTCAAAGAATAAAGAAAGGTACTGATATGAAGAAAAATGCAGTGATGTTCTTTTTTAAGAGCTTATTGAAATCAATTTTGGTAATTGTGTCTATTTTGGCAGTGGGTGTGATCAGTTACAAGGTTTCTTACCAATATCTGTCCAAGCAGATGGAGGCAGGTAAACTGGATGTACAGGAGAAGGAGCTGGAGACTATCCTTGATCAGGCAAAGACAGATGAGATATCCAAGAATCTGATCTATGTAGTAGATGACAAGCAGAAGATCACACATATGATGCTTGAGATATGCAATACAAAAACATGCAATATGGACTATATCACGATTCCGGTCAATACCGATTATACGATCCCGGCAAAGATGTATCAGAAGCTTTGTGTGGTAGATGAGGAGATTCCTCAGATCGTACGGCTTTCCAAGCTGCGGAAGTATTTCATTGATCTGGATGACACAAAGGCGTATGGTTACGCAGAGCTGATCATGGAAAAACTGTTAAAGACGGACATTAGTTATTTTACAGTGATCACGCAGGATATATATGATCTCCATTATCAGGAAAAGAAGATGACGACCTCCTACGAAAAGGTAACGTCAGCAACAACACAGCAGACGGCTGCACCGGACGCCAGCACCAAGCCGCAGGCCTACAGTGCATCTGTAAGCATGAAGGTGTCTGTGCTCAGCGATTCCTTTACCAATCAGTTAAATGATCTGGGAGAGGATGAGTCCAAGATCATGTCTTATATCAAGGAGCAGTATAAGCAGAATGGAGTACAGTCCAATCTCACGGTTTATAACAAGATTGGATATATCGAGGCATATATGAAGATGAACACCTCTCTTTACCATTA
>CAKRHL010000210.1 GCA_934338765.1 uncultured Lachnospiraceae bacterium
AGGGGCAAAGGGTATGAAGGGTGCCATTGCCAAGGCTGAGGAGTTAAAGGCAAATACACCGGGTTCCGTAATCCTTGGACAGTTTGATAATCCTGCCAATCCGGCAGCACATAAGGCAACCACAGGTCCTGAGATCTGGGAGCAGACAGATGGGAAGGTAGATATCTTCGTAGCAGGTGTAGGTACCGGTGGAACCATTACAGGTATCGGCGAGTATCTCAAGGAGCAGAATCCAAATGTCAAGATCGTTGCAGTAGAGCCTGAGACCAGCCCTGTTCTTTCCGGTGGAGCGCCGGGAGCACACAAGATTCAGGGAATCGGTGCCGGTTTCGTACCGAAGGTACTAAATACAGATGTATATGATGAGATCCTTCCGATTGCCAATGATGATGCTTTTGTTGAGGGTAAGAAGTTTGCTCAGAGTGAGGGTATTCTGGTTGGTATTTCTTCCGGAGCAGCACTGAAGGCTGCAACGATTCTGGCAGCACGTCCGGAGAATAAGGGCAAAGTGATCGTAGCACTTCTGCCGGATTCCGGAGACAGATATCTTTCTACACAGCTTTTTGCAGATTAATAGAAAAAGCAAGGATAAATTTGTTCGTAAAATTAAATTATGGATAAATAAGACGCCGGTCGCATATGGAGAAGCATGTGCAACCGGCGTTTTATCCTTTTACCTGGAAAAGAAAAGTGCCAGAAAAGTAGAGGGATAAAAAGGCAAAAAGCTGGTTTTGCCCTTTTATCCTTGAAAACTTTTAGTGACAATGCGTCCTTCCAACTGGCTGATGCCGATATCATCGTCCCAAAGCTTGTCGTCCTGATGACTGATCAGATTCTGGGCAATACAGCGATGCTTGTCCTCATCGGGAAGGGATTCAAAGCGTTTTCGCTCATCTTCCGTCAGATCGTCGAGAAATTCAAGACCCTCGGCAAGCTGGCGTTTGTTCATATGATTTAAACCGGTTGTGCCGTTTTTGTCGTGACTCATACCAATGCTCCTTTCAAAATGAAATAAATATTACTATCGTTTTGTAAATCACCAGGAATAGTATGAGCTGATTTTATAAAATCATACAGAAATATTTTTTAATGTCCATGAGGAATACGTCCCAGAGCTCCCTTTTCCCGTTTCAGATCTGCATACAGAAGATCAATAAATACGATCATCAGTGGGATCAGTGCAGCGAAGATGGCTTTTCCTAAAAAGAGATTACAAAGTATCGTGGAGAGTACGCCGCCCACCACAAATACCAGCAGCATACAAAGATGTTGTGTCATGCGGGGAAGATATGCAGTATCCCTGTGACGGATCGCTTTTGTCAGGGCAATGGCAACCTGACGCCAGTGATTGGTACAGAAGGTCGTTGCCATTGGCACACTTCTTGCCTGGCGGAATGTATTATATTGCATGGAGCAGATAAAATTGATGGCGACCTGGGAGATCTGAACCGGTGCGCTTTCAGGCAGCAGCCCCAGAAAAACTACGACGATCATCTCGATTAAGATAAAAAGGGTATCCCAACGGATAAACTGCAGCTTCTTGATGCTGTTAGGCAAGGCCTCGGACAAGACTGCTCCAAGGAAATAAGCACTCATGGGAACTAAGAAATAAAGTGCATGTTTCCACTGGGCATTGCCCAGTGCCATGGCAAATAAAACAAAGTTTGCTGTCTGGGCGTTACAGAAGATGCCGCCGCGGATCGAGTATGTAAATGCACCGAAAAATCCGGCGACTCCCATTAAGATAAAAAAGACATGGCGTCGTTCGCAAGTGAGGTACCTGTCATCTGATATTTTTTCCATTTCCTTCATAAAATCAATCCTTTTTCTTTGAAATCTTATTCAATTAGTATAATCATTTTAAACAGACATGTCAAAAGAAATACAGCATAAAAAAACGCCCCGGATAGCTTTTGAAAAGCGTCCGGGGCATACTTTCGTGGGATCAAAAAGATATGATTCCGTTTAATACAGTATTTGTTTACAGATTTGCAAGAGTCTGATAATCGTCCTTCAGATCGGTATACAGCTTCTTGTAAAGCTGATGGAACTTGTCATATTCCCTGGTTGCAGCAGCATCCGGATGACATTCCTTCTCAGGATCTGTGTGGATCATCTTGCGGCATGCGTCTTCTACACTGTCGTAGATACCGGCACCGACACCGGCAAGGATTGCAACACCGAGAGCTGGTCCTTCAGTAGCGGTTACTGTCTTTACATCACAGCCGAACATATCAGCCATCATCTGACGCTGAACACCGTTCTTTGCTCCACCACCGCAGGCCATCATTTCGGTAACATTGATACCCATCTCGCGGATGATATCGTTACAGTCTGTCAGGGAGTAGCTGATACCCTCCATAACGGCACGGGCCATATCTGCAGTGGTATGCATGCTGGAAAGACCGAAGAATACACCACGGCAGTTGGCGTCCAGATGAGGAGTACGTTCACCGTTGAGGTATGGAAGATAGATCAGACGGTTTGCGCCGATCGGAGTTTTTAATACGTCGGCATTGATCAGATCAAAGGCACCACAGCCCTGCTCCTTTGCCTTGCGGGCATATTCGGTACCGATGTTTTCCTGGAACCATGCCAGAGAATAACCGGCAGCCTGGGTAACACCCATAACATGCCATGCACCCGGTACAGCACAGCAGAAGGTATGAACACGTCCCTTTGGATCAATGGAGATATCACTGGAATGAGCAAATACAACACCGCTTGTACCGATGGTAGTAAATGCTTTTCCGTCCTCAACAACACCGGTTCCCACTGCGGCTGCAGCATTGTCTCCGGCACCTCCGACTACAACTGTAGAAGTAGAGAGACCGGTCTTTTCTGCAATCTCAGGAAGGATAGTACCGGTTACCTCCGGTGACTCATATACCTTTGCAAGGAGACTCTTATCAATGTCAAGCTTCTCCAGAACCTCGTCAGACCACTGACGCTTTGGTACATCTAAAAGCTGCATACCGGAAGCATCGGATACCTCTGTTGCAAACTCGCCGGTGAGAATGTAACGTACGTAATCCTTTGGGAGGAGAATATGCTTACATTTTGCATAATTCTCCGGCTCATGATTGCGGACCCAGAGGATCTTGGAAGCGGTAAATCCTGTCAGAGCAGGGTTTGCGGTGATCTCGATGAGACGCTTTGCACCAACCTTCTCGGTAATCTCCTCGCACTCCTTCTCGGTACGCTGATCGCACCAGATAATGGATGGACGGATAACCTCTCCTGCCTCGTCCAGCATAACAAGACCGTGCATCTGTCCGGAGATACCGAGACCTTTGATATCGTCAGCAGCGACACCGGAATCCTTTACAACCTTTGCAATAGTCTCAAGAGCAGCATCGCGCCAGTCCTCCGGCTTCTGCTCTGCCCAGCCGTTGTTTGGAGTGTAGAGAGGGTAATCCTTGCCTGCAGAGGCAATTACAGTACCTTCCTCATCAAAGAGAACAGTCTTGGTGGAGGAAGTACCTAAATCAATACCAATTAAATAATTCATAGATAATTATATCCTTTCTGTAGTTATATAGAAAAGAGCGGCGGCATGATGCCGCCGCTCAAGCTTGACAGAGAGATCAAAATCGTCCGGAAGTATTCTGCCGTTCAAATTTCTGAACTCTCTGAACATTTCGATCAAATGATGTATCCGTTCTGATTATGAGAATGGATTCTCTGTCTTGTACAGAACACCCTTTGGCTGGTTGTAGCCGATCTCCTCAACATCAACGCCGATATATTTGAATACCTCATAGAGCTGCTTGCCGAAGTGACCGAAAGCAACAGCACCATGATGAGGGAAGTTCTTCTCGATCAGTACGTGACGGTAGAAACGACCCATTTCGTTGATCGCAAAAATACCGATGGCACCGAAGGAACGTGTCTTAACAGGGAGAACCTCACCGTTTGCAATGTAAGCGCGAAGCTTTGCATCAGCAGTACTCTGCAGACGGAAGAATGTGATGTCTCCAGGAATGATATCTCCCTCGAGTGTACCGTTGGTAACCTCAACAGGAAGAGAACGAGCCATGATCATCTGATTCTTCATCTCGCAGAAGGAAAGCTTGGTAGAAGCTGTATTTCCACAGTGGAAGCCCATGAAGGTATCCTTCTGTGTATAATCGAACTTGCCCTTGATATCCTCGTTGTAGATATCGGAAGGTACGGTATTGTTGATGTCCAGAAGAGTAACGGCATCATTGCTGACAACAGTACCGATAAACTCGCTGAGTGCTCCGTAGATATCAACCTCACAGGAAACAGGGATACCCATCTTGGTAAGACGGCTGTTTACATAGCAAGGAACGAATC
>CAKRHL010000211.1 GCA_934338765.1 uncultured Lachnospiraceae bacterium
CAAGGAATTCTATGTGAATGGTGAGAAGTTCGAGGATAATTATATCCCGGCTGACAAGCTGACTCCTGTTACAGAGGTTCGTCTCGTTATGTAATTAATATGATGCAAGGATCAAATGCGGAAAATGCAGTTAGCAATTCTGGGCATTGGCATTAAAATAAAATCAGGCTCCACACATGGCGTATGTTGTGTATGGAGCCTGATTTTTATTATACAAAAACGGTGATATCCATATTGGATATCACCGTAAGTGAGTGCGAATGTTATCTGTTCAAAACATCTACTGCTCAAATAATGCGGCAATGTCGTTGACAGCTTTTGTAACCTCGGCAACAGATTTCTCAATATCGCCGTAAATGGTAGCTGACTGGGAAGAAAGCTCGCCCATACTCTTTGCAACAACGGCAAAGCCAACGCCTGCCTCACCGCTTCTGGCTGCTTCGATGGAAGCATTCAGGGAAAGCATTTTCTGCTTGTTGGCGATAGACTTCAGAGAGTGGGTATTGGCATTGATATCCTGAATGATATTGGTGGTGTGCATTACCTCATCGTGAAGCTGGTTAAAACGATCCCCGTTCGTGTAACGGAAATACTCCAGATTTACTAACTGGTTTACGATCTCTCCTAAGAGGTCTGCGGCAGCACGGATCCGTTTCTCGGAACTGACAGGTACCTGGTGAACAGCCTGCACATAGGCATCCTCATCGATACCAAGCTCACGGGCAGTCTGACGGAACTTCTCGTCATCCGGTTCCTGCGGCAGAACTTGTCCACCGATAATAGCTCCGACCTTTTCTCCGTTCAGCATAATGTCAATGGCAAAATCCATCAGTCCTGCATGACAATAGTATGTTCCGGTGCATTCATTGTCGCATTTAACACAGCGGCGGTTTCCCTCAGTGGAATTACGTGTATATTTCATGCAGAAATCCGTGAAATTGCTTCCCTCGGTTATGTACTCGCCGTTTTTGCCAACCGCAATTGCGGCAAGTCCTGTCGCATCGGAAAAAGCATCCTGAATTTTTTGCAATTTACTTAAGTCCATAAAATCTTTTAATTCCATAGGTATTCTCCTTTTTATTCTTTATTCGTCCGATCAGGCGTTCAATGATAATTTGGATCATTTGCTATATTTTACTACAAAAGAAGCATAAATGCAATTATTTCAAGGGAATGATCTGCTGTTTTTCTTGACGTTATGATGGTGGTATGTTTTAATGATTAGAAGAAGATGCGGAGGTGTTTGGCATATGAGTACAAGAGTTTCTTTGTCTATGGACAAGGATTGGAGTTTCCATCTGGGAGACATAGAAGAGCCGATCGAAATGACTCATAGTTATATATATAATACTTCAAAAGCCGGAGCCTGTCCCGGAGTACCACAGGAGGACTTTGACGCAAGAGAATGGGAGACTGTCAATCTGCCCCATGACTGGGCGGTGAAGCAGCCGTTTTCGGAGGAGTCTGCAGCAAACTGGGGATATAAATCCGGTGGGAAAGCATGGTACCGGAAGGTATTTGCCATTCCGGAAAAGTACCGGGATAAGGAGCTTACCATAGAGTTTGAGGGCGTTGCCACCCATGCCGTTGTATATTTTAACGGTTCCGTGATCCATCGGAATTTTTCTGCTTATACACCATTTCAGATCGATATTTCAGACCGGGCACATTTTGGCTCCAGACCGAACGTGCTGGCTGTGTTTGTAGATGCAGATGTCTGGGAGGGCTGGTGGTATGAAGGAGCAGGGATCTACCGTCATGTCCGGCTTAATATCAAGAATCCGATCCACATTCCGCAGTACGGACTTTTTATACGCATGGAGGAGACTTCGGAGAATACATGGAAGGTCAATTTATTTACCAATATATGTAATCAGACAGACAAGGATACGGAGGTAAGGATTTCCACAACATTAGTAGATCCGGATCAGGAGCTGGAGGTTAATATCAATAACGAGGGTGTGATCTGCGAGGCAGGGGAGGAGTCTCAGGTTGAGACAGAGTTTACCATAGAGGATCCCAAGGTATGGGATATTGAGGAACCCAATATATATGAGGTGATCACCAAGGTTTTTGTGGAGGACGAGCTGGTAGATTCGGACAAGACTGTTTGCGGTTTTCGGACTATTGCCATGGATCCGGAGAAGGGATTTATCTTGAACGGAAGACCGGTAAAGCTGTTTGGAACCTGCAATCATCAGGACTTTGGCGGCATAGGAGTGGCGGTGCCGGACGCGCTGCATGAGTACCGGATCGAGAGGTTAAAAGCAATGGGTTCCAACGCTTATCGATGTGCCCACGGTCTGCCACACAAGGAGCTTCTTGACGCATGTGATAAAATGGGAATGCTTGTAATAGATGAAAATCGCAATTTTGAGACTTCGGAGGAGGGACTGGAGCAGCTTCGCACCATGGTGCTCCGGGACAGAAATCATCCTTCGGTCATTATGTATTCGATCTTTAACGAGGAGCCGCTGCAGGGAACTGAGGAAGGCAGGCGGATGGCGCATACCATGCGGGAGGAGATACGGGCACTGGATGATACAAGATTTGTGACAGGAGCCATGCATGGAGGTATTGACCTGGAGGAGAGTGCGGTGGATTCTCTGGATGTATGCGGTATCAATTATCAGACAGAGCAGTACGACAGCTTTCATAAGAAGCATCCGGACATGCCGGTATTTGCCAGCGAGTCTACATCCTCATTTTCGGTGAGAAGCTGTTATGAGGATGATGAGGAGACTCATATGATCTGCAGCTATGATGAGCATGCGGCGGAATGGGGCAGAACGGTGCGGCAGACCTGGAAAGATATTATGGCGCGTGATTTTATGGCGGGAGCCTTTATGTGGACGGGCTTTGATTATCTCGGGGAGCCGACACCGTATACGTGGCCGTCAGTTTCTTCTTATTTTGGAATGATGGATACCTGCGGTTATGCAAAGGATGCTTTTTATATGGCGAAGGCGATCTTTTCCGGAAAGCCGGTGTGTCATGTGCTGCCACACTGGAATCATCGTGGAAAGGAAGGACAGATGATCCGTGTGATGTCTCATACCAACTGTGAGGAGGCAGAGTTGATCGTCAACAGGAAGTCCTACGGAAGGAAGAAGATTGACCTTTATGAGCAGGCGGAATGGCAAGTGCCATATCAGCCCGGATATATTGAGCTGATCGGATACCGGGACGGGGTCAAGGCAGCTCATGATGTGAAGATTACCACGGGAGAGCCGGTTCGGTTAAAGATCGTGCCATGGCATCGTGGAATGTATAATGATGGCAGAGATGCTATGCCGGTAAATATTTATGCCGTAGATGAAAAGGGAAGGGGCGTGCCGGATGCTTCCTTTGAGATTGATATTAATGTAGAGGGTGGTGTGATCCTTGGGACCTGCAATGGAGATCCTACCTGCCATGAGGATTTTGGATCAGGACACAGGAGTCTGTTTAACGGCAGATGTCAGGCGGTTGTCCGGGCAGAGGAGGGTGCCGGTCAGATGGTGATCTCAGCAGTAGCTCCGGAGGTGGAATTTGGCAGTCTGATGATTCCGCTTTCTACCAGAAAGACAGAGCCTTTTGTGGAGAGCATCCGCCAACAGTATCTCACCGGCTGGAAGATGACTTCGGAGCTTTACGAGGAGAAGCCGGATGTCAATATGCATGTGGATGAGTTCGATATGAATACCTGGATGGATGTGCATGTGGATGAGAAGGCTGGAACACCGGCAATTTTTGAAAACCAGGAAGGAAAATATGGCATATACCGTATCAGGACCCATATTCCCGACAAGATCAATGGCAGGCTGCCGGTACTTCATTTTGAAAGTGTCTGGGGACAGTGCAGCGTTTATGTAAATGGTGAGCTGCGGGCTGAGACATCTAATGAGTGGCCGGAACCTCTTGACGTGGAAATGCAGGAGAAGGACACCGGTACAGCAGAGATACGTGTATTGGTAAAAAGCTTGAATTTTCACGCAGGACTTCATTCCATGGTGGTATTTCGATAAAAGTTTTGGGGGATACCTTTTGCCCCTGATATTATAATATAAAATAAGATCAGAATCAGAAATGGAGATAATTATGAACAGACAGACAGATGTTGTGATCGTGGGTACAGGGGCAGCAGGACTTTTTTGTGCTCTGAAGCTCCCGGCACAATATAAGGTACTGATGATCACAAAGGACGAGGTGGATCAGAGTGATTCTTTCCTGGCACAGGGTGGAATGTGTATGCTGCGGGGAGAGGAAGACTATGACAGTTATTTCGAAGATACGATGAAAGCAGGACATTATGAGAATAATAAAG
>CAKRHL010000212.1 GCA_934338765.1 uncultured Lachnospiraceae bacterium
ATCTGGATCGGACTGATAAAAATGCCGATATACAGCGCATACATGGCAAGATCAGCCACCTCCATCTGACCTCCGGCAATAAGCCATCCGCCAAATACAAGAGTTACCAGATACATCAGGCCCTGAAAAAATAAGTTGCCACTCATAAAGGATCCCATACAACGGTAATTGGCATCCTTGGAACGCAGGAAGTTCTCATTGCTGCGTCCAAACTTCTCCCGCTCGATCTCCTCATTGGCAAAAGACTGTACCACACGGATGCCCGCCAGCGTATCCTGCAGGCTGGAATTGATCTCTCCGATCTTCTGCCGGTTATCCATAAAGGTTGCCTGCATTCTCCGGTTCTGGCTGTACGAAAAAAGAACCATGAAAAAGACCAGTGCCAAAAGTGGGACAGCCAGCCGCCAGTTGATCAAAAACAAAAAGACAAAGGAACCAACGATCTTGATCAAAGAGATAAATAAATTCTCCGGGCCGTGGTGCGCCATCTCGGAGATATCAAACAGATCCGACACCAGCTTGCTCATCATCTGACCGGAATTGTTCTGATCATAATAGGAGAAGGACAGCTTCTCATAATGATCAAAAAGCTGCTGCCGCATATCCCGCTCCATATTGGCTCCCATCATATGTCCCTGATAGCTGACATAATATTTGCAAAGCCCCTGAATGATGTACATAAACAGCATGGCCAGCCCGATCGGCAGCAACGCCTTTAATATAGCTGACGGTTCCCCCGCAAAAACAGTCCGGGTCATGGTACGCAGGATCTGGGGATATGCCAGATCGATCAGACTGATCGCTGCCGCACAGATCAGATCTAAGAAAAATACCGCCTTATACGGCGAATAATATGGTATGAATTTTTTTAATGTATGCATGTATGTCACCTCGTTTTTATTTTATAAATATGAAAGCTCAACCTGACACATTATAACAAAAAAACGACTGTAAAACCACCCAACCGGCGTCTACAATCGTTTTTCCTTACATTTATTCCATTTTTCTCCCTATGACATCCGGTTTACCGTCTTGTATTTATACAGCATCTCCGCATGATTCTGCTCCTCGACCTGGATATCTGCCAGCAGCTTACGCACTCCCGGCTCCCCAAACACGAAAACATCCGTATTATACTCGGAAGAAACCAGCTTTTCCGTGCCAATACAGTCGGTTGCCAGAAAACAGTCATCCGTTTTGTCCTGTGAGTTATCATCGGACATATAGGTTGCTTTCGGCGAATAGTCCTTTCCCTTACTGTCGTTGCAGTCACATTCCGGCACCGTGCCGTTCAACACCTGACCAAGGGAATCATAATGCTTCTGCTCCTCCTTCTGAATTGTCTGGAACAGATTCTTTAACTCCGGATCCTTTGCCTGCTCACTGTATTTCTGATACTTCTGTGCACAAGTTTTTTCCTGAGACTGCAGATCCTTTAATGCCGCTGTTTCTTTTTCTGTTAATACCATATTCATTACCTGCCTTTCTGTTTCCTTATTTTTCCTTTTGACAGTGATAGTATCTGCAAATACTCAAAAAATATTCAAAAATGACAGTCCTTTTCTAATTCATACTGACATTGCATTCTCGCATTGCACGCTGTCTGGATTTGACTTTATCTCCGGATTATCTTAAACTACTTGTGAATACAAAAACCGCCGGAATCCCAGAAAGATGCCATCAAGGCACTCTCTTCTAACAGGCGATACAGAAATGAGGTAACTATGCGATTACGAAATATTCCGGGCTCGCAGGAGCGTATATTGGAAAACAAATACACGATACAAACCGACGGCGCTGACGGTGCTGATTACAGAGGAAAATGGGCAAAAGAGTTCTTCCACAATGACCATCCGGTCCACATTGAGGTTGGTATGGGCAAGGGAAAGTTTATTCTGGAGATGGCCCGGCAGAATCCGGATATCAATTATATCGGGATCGAGAAATATTCCAGCGTGCTTGTCCGTGCACTGGATCACAGAGAGGAGCTGGAAAGCGACAATCTCTTGTTCCTCCGGATGGACGCAGAGGACATTGATCAATATTTCGCGCCGGGCGAGGTTGCCAAAATATATCTGAACTTCTCTGATCCATGGCCAAAGGACAGGCACTCCAAACGCCGCCTGACCTCCCGTCAGTTCCTGGAGCGGTATGACCGATTTTTGGTACAGGATGGAAGCATTCAGTTTAAGACAGACAATCGTCCGCTCTTTGACTTCTCTCTGGAAGAGATCAAGGACACCGGATGGATCCTGGATGAATGCAGCTTTGATCTGCACGCAGACGGTCCGGCTCCAAACAATGTCATGACAGAATATGAGGAGAAGTTTTACCAGAAGGGCAACCCGATCTGCCGTCTGGTATGTCACCGAAATCCGGGACAGACCGATTATTCCGAAAAAGAGTAAGCTATAACATTAATTTCAAAAAAATATTTGTTATTTAATGAAAAATTGATCTGCAAACTACAGACCATAACGCCAAAAGGAGGAATTATTATGGCACAAGCATGTATTTTTTTAGCAACCGGTTATGAGGAAGTGGAAATGCTGACGGTAGTAGATATGCTCCGCCGTGCAAAGATCTCCATCGATATGGTTTCCATTACCGACCGGAAGGAAGTCACCAGTTCCCACAATGTAACGATCACCGCAGACAAGACATTAAACGAAGTCAACTTTGATGAGGCAGAAATGCTGATCCTTCCGGGCGGAATCCCAGGCACACCAAACCTTCGCGCCTGCAATCCTCTCTGCGATAAGCTCAAGGAATTTGCTGCAAACGGCAAAAAAGTCGCAGCCGTCTGTGCGGCACCGACCGTTCTCGGAGAGCTTGGTATCCTTGCCGGCAAGAAAGCAACCTGCTACCCATCCTTTGCGGATAAGCTTGCCACCGGCGATTATGTGAAGCAGCCGGTTGTCACAGACGGCAATGTGATCACCAGCCGCGGCATGGGCACATGTATCGAATTTGCCGGAGCCATCATCGAAGCTCTGAAGGACAAGGCCACGGCAGATGCTGTGAAGGAAGCAATCATTTATAATGATACGTATTAATACGATGCAAAGATAAAACAAACAAAAAGGACCAGTGTACCAAAATCAGTACACTGGTTCTTTTTTTGTTTCTGCGAATCCTTACTCGGGCTGTAACGCGCAGCTCACGCTACTCTTCTCACTACACAATAGCAATAACAGAGCCGTCACCATTAGTTTTTTCTGTAATAGCCATAGCAATACCTCCCTTCTTATATCAAATCCCTGTCTCGGGCTATCCCCATTTCTACGGGATTTTGCTGCGCAGGAAGCCTTAAATGTATGTGTCAATGCCCTGTCTCGGTCTATCCCCATTTCTACACGAATATGATAATTAACGCGACTGCCACTGAGGTGTGTCAATGCCCTGTCTCGGGCTATCCCCATTTCTACTCTAATAACTTATATAGCTAAAATGTATTATTGTGATGTGTCAATGCCCTGTCTCGGGCTATCCCCATTTCTACATCTGAAGCTTATGATGAATATGGAAACAGAATGGATGTGTCAATGCCCTGTCTCGGGCTATCCCCATTTCTACTCAATTTAAGCCATTAAATGTGCCGAGGTCTGCTAATGTGTCAATGCCCTGTCTCGGGCTATCCCCATTTCTACAGAGACAGTATACTTATGTCCATTCAGAGCATATTCATGTGTCAATGCCCTGTCTCGGGCTATCCCCATTTCTACGGTCACCTCTCGGAACCCGCATAAACAGGGGGCACAATTTAGATACAATACATGTAATTGTCAGACAATTTAGTTTTGCCCCTATTTTTACTCCATTTTTTCCTTCACTTGATATTCCTGCTCTTTTTCACCTGAAATGGTTTGTCTTTCGACATTTTTATTATACATGTTTTTTTATACCGACTCAAGGTATTTTTACTTTTTCGGCATGCTTTTCTATATCTGTATCTTGGCCATTGATATTTCCATTCCCATAACACCACAAAGGCACCCTTTCGGATGCCTTTATGTTATCTCCTATCCATGTTTTTCAGGTAACTTCATTAGCTTCGTTTCAATCATTCCTCCAACAGTATCGTCTTACTTTCTTCATCATGAAAACTCCTTTCTACACCTGAGCCCTTTACGACATTTTCTCTTTCTATAATACAATGATTGGTCCTCCCGGTAATGGGATTTCGACAACAACTCCTCCGATCATCTGCGTCACCTCCTCTCCACATTTTCTGATATTATTCAAAGATTTTTTCCAGGATTTTCTCAATGATAAATGGTAACATACTGATCCTCCTTTCCTGCA
>CAKRHL010000213.1 GCA_934338765.1 uncultured Lachnospiraceae bacterium
TTATTCCGATCAATTATAATATTGTTGTGCTGAGCGGTCTGGCAATTATGTTCCTGTTGTTCCTGATCGGCGGTGTGGTATCTGTTGTAAAATCAGCCCGTATCAAGACCGAAATTCCGGTGGAGCAGGAAAAGACCCGCAGGATCAAGGAGTGGATGGCAGAGAACCTGACACAGGAGATCGTGCAGAAATGGGAGAATCCGGAGGTATCCCAGGCGGAGAACGATCTGGTGATCATGGCACATATCCGCAGTGATCTGATGAAGCAGTATCCGGAGGAGGACGCTGCTTATCTGGAGATGATCGCAGAGGAGTATTTTACAGAGCATATCCAGACAGAAGAGGACTAAACGAGGCGATCGTTTTTGAAAATAGGTTCTGGTTGCAGCTTATAATTTGAAAAAGAGAACATGAATTTCTGATCAGTGGAATATCAGGATTCATGTTCTTTTTTTGTTTTCCTGAAATGTGCAGCTCCTTTTTCTTGTAAAAAATACAAGTTACAGAAAATTATCGCGGAAGGATATTGATATACTTCGGAATAATATCAATTTTTAATCGGAATTATTCTGAAAGAAATTGACTTCCTTCGGAATAATACGTATAATTGTTTGTAGAATATAACTTCGAGTCCGGAGTTTAAGTACATTGGAGGGAAAGGAGTGGAAGATTTTAATGGAAAAGACAATGCGTATCAGGGAAGCGGCACAACGCTGGAATATTACGGAACGAAGAGTATCGGCTCTGTGTAAGGAAGGAAAGATAAAAGGTGCCAGAAAACAGGGGCGTGTATGGCTGATTCCGGCGGATACTCCAAAGCCTGGAGATGGACGTGTGAAATCCGGTATGTATAAGAAATCAACAGATACCAATAGGCTTCCGCTTCCGATTGGCATTTCTGATTACCGTCTGGCATCCTCGGAATATTACTACATTGATAAGACTCTGATGCTTCGTGATTTTATTGATGAACGTCCGATGGTGTCACTGTTTACTCGTCCAAGACGTTTTGGAAAAACATTAAATATGGATATGATCCGTACTTTTTTTGAAAAAACAGAGGAAGATACTTCCGTCTATTTTAAGGACAAAAAAATATGGGAATGCGGAGAAAAATACCGAAATTATCAGGGAAAATATCCGGTGATATTTGTTACTTTTAAGGATATTAAATTCAGCACCTGGGAAGAAACATTTTCTGCAATGAAGGATACTTTTGCCAGCGAGGCGCATCATCACATGGAACTTCAGTTAAGTGAAAAATGTGATGACTATGATCGGAAAATATTTGATAAAATATTGTCAGGTGAAGTGAACGAGATTGAACTTTCGTCTGCACTTTTTGAATTGTCCCGTATGCTTCATAATCATTATGGAATTGCGCCGATCATTATTATTGACGAGTATGATGTTCCGATACAGCAGGGGCACATGAACGGTTTTTATGACAAAGTGATCCTGTTTATGCGCAATTTATTTTCCGGAGGGTTAAAGGATAACAAGCACCTGTCATTTGGTTTTCTGACAGGTATTTTGCGTGTTGCGAAGGAGAGTATTTTCAGTGGCCTTAACAATCTGACGATTTATTCCGTGCTGGATCATAAATACAGCTCCTATTTTGGATTTACTTCCGATGAGATTAAGGAAATGGCTGAGTATTATGGCGTCCCGGAGAAATACGATGAGATTTGTGAATGGTATGATGGTTATCGTTTTGGAGGAACAGATATATTTAATCCGTGGTCAGTGATCAATTATTTCAATAATGGCTGCGAACCGAGAGCCTTCTGGCAGTCCACGGGAAGTAATGATATTATCGGAGAGATCATCAGGCAGGCTGATGATGAAATATATGAAAAGCTGACATCGCTTGTCAATGGTAAGACATTTATCACATATATTGATACCGGAGTGATTTACCCACAGATCAAGAATAATCCATCTACGATCTACAGTTTTCTTTTGATTGCCGGTTATTTGAAGGTGCTTAAAACTACACCTGCATTTAATGGGGATTTTATGTGTGAGGTAGCGTTGCCGAATAAAGAAATTTCTCTTGTCTATCACAAAGAAATATTACAGCAGCTTGACAGAATGATTCCGCAGCCAACGGCGATATCTGTTCAGGAAGCAATCTTTTCGGGAAACAATGATAAGCTCAAAAGAACATTAGAAATACTTCTTGCACAGTCTGTCAGTTCCTTTGATACGGCCGGTGAAAATTTTTATCATGGATTTATGCTGGGATTATGTGCTTTGCTTGGAGGTTCGTTTGTTTCATCCAACCGGGAATCCGGGGATGGCAGATATGATATCCAGTTGAAACCGGAAAGAAAAGATTTGCCGGGAATTTTGATCGAACTAAAGGCATCAAAGGGCTGTAGTCAAGAACAGCTTAAGAAGCTTTCCGAGAAAGCATTGCAGCAGATTGTTGACAAAAGATATGATACCGAGCTGACGGCGGCAGGGGTGAAAACAATCTACAAATATGGTGTGGCTTTTAGTGGGAAAAAAGTCGAGATATCTGTTGAGTGAATGATGCAAAATCGGGTTTGTATGGAATTGAAGAGCAGAGGTAGCAGATGTGAACTTGAAAAAGTGCTGAGCCATAGGTTAAAACCTGTGACACAGCACTTTTTTGGATACTCCTAAGAATAAGAGTTTTTATTAGTTCTTTTTAAATTCCAGAAGCTCCAGACCTTCATTGTCCTCCAGAACCATCCGGATCATCCAGTCATTGACAAACAAAAGAAGCGGATTGCCCTTCATATCCTTGACTGCCTTGACATTGTTCATACGTTTCAGCTTTGTCACGTCTGTTGTTGGATCCCCAACCCAGCGGATATACTCATACGGGAGGGATTCCAGACGGATCTCGCAGCCGTATTCATTTTCCAGACGATATTTTAATACGTCGAACTGGAGAACGCCGACAACACCCACGATGATCTCAGACATTCCGGCAGTAAACTCCTGAAAGATCTGGATCGCACCCTCCTGGGCAATCTGGGTAATTCCCTTGACAAACTGTTTTCTCTTCATGGAATTGAGCTGTACCACGCGGCAGAAATGCTCCGGTGCGAAGGTTGGGATACCCTCGTACTCAAACTTGCTGCCCGGCATGGTAATCGTGTCACCGATGGAGAAAATACCCGGATCAAATACACCGATCACATCTCCGGCGTATGCTTCGGAGATGACCTGACGATCCTGTGCCATGATCTGCTGTGGCTGGGAAAGCTTCAATTTGCGGCCGCTCTGTACATGGTAGACATCATGGTCTGCCTCAAACTTACCGGAGCAGATACGCATAAATGCAATACGGTCCCGGTGCGCCTTGTTCATATTGGCCTGAATCTTAAAGACAAAGGCTGAGAATGGAGAAGTGACCGGATCGATATCGCCCTCATTGGAGTGGCGTGGCAGAGGCGGTGTGGTCATCTGCAGGAAATAATTCAGAAAGGTTTCCACACCAAAGGTGGTCAGAGCAGATCCGAAAAATACAGGAGAAAGCTCACCGTTCTGTACCTGCTCCAGATCCAGCGGATCGCTGGCGCCATCCAGAAGCTCGATCTCCTCCAGAAGCTGATCGTACAGATCCTCCCCGGCAAGCTCCCTGAGTGCAGGATCATCAATGGCGTAATCTGTCTCGGCAGCAGCCTTGGCTCCGCCGGTTGCAACGGACTGGAAGGAGCGGACGGTTTTGGCGTCACGGTCGTAAATACCCTTAAATCGCTTACCGGAGCCGATCGGCCAGTTGACCGGACAGGTGCGGATGCCCAGAACTGTTTCGATATCATCCAGAAGTTCAAAGGAATCCTTGGCATCCCGGTCCATCTTATTGATAAAGGTAAAAATCGGAATATGACGCATAACACAGACCTTGAACAGCTTGATGGTCTGTGCCTCAACACCCTTGGAGGCATCGATCACCATGACAGCGGAATCTGCAGCCATCAGGGTACGGTAGGTATCCTCGGAGAAGTCCTGATGTCCCGGGGTATCCAGAATATTGATGCAATAATCATTATAATTAAACTGCAGAACGGAAGAAGTAACGGAGATACCACGCTCCTTCTCAATCTCCATCCAGTCCGATACGGCATATTTGGAATTTGCCTTTCCTTTGACGGAACCGGCGGTATTGATGGCACCCCCGTATAACAGAAACTTTTCTGTCAGTGTCGTCTTTCCGGCATCCGGATGGGAGATGATCGCAAAGGTTCTTCGTTTTTCAATTTGTTTTCTTAAATCATTTTCTGA
>CAKRHL010000214.1 GCA_934338765.1 uncultured Lachnospiraceae bacterium
GGATAATAGTGGTTCCAAGGGCTTTGGAAAAAGCGGCGGCAATAACAGCGGTTACGGGAACGGTGGCGGTTATGGAAATGGCGGCTACGGCGGCCGGGGCAGCTGGAAGAAAAAAGGCGGTTACCGGGGCAATATTGATGAGGAATGTTTCTATGGCAGAAACTGTGAGGGAGAGCATATCAAGATCGAGGATATCCAGGGTGAGATGGATGAAGTCGTGATCGAGGGTATGGTTCTGGATGTGGATCCCAAGGAGCTTCGGAGTGGAAAGATCCTCTTGACATTTGGTGTCACTGACTTTACGGATAGTATTTCTGTTAAAATTTTTATGCAGCCGGAGCAGTATGCAGAGCTTGAGGACAGCGGAAAGCTTAAGAAGAATGAATTTGTAATCGTTAAGGGAATGCCGATCATGGATAAGTTCAGTCATGAGATCGGTATCAGTTCGGTGCGGGGAATGAAGCCGGGACATGATACGAGAGTATCCCGGATGGATCATTATGAGGGCAGAAAGCGTGTGGAGCTTCATGCACATACACAGATGAGTGAGATGGACTCGGTTATGGATGTAAAGGCATACGTGAAAACCGCTCTTAAGTGGGGACATAAGGCGATCGCTATCACAGATCATGGTGTGGTTCAGTCCTTCCCGGATGCAGATCATGCATTAAAACCGGATGATGACCTGAAGATGATTTACGGTGTGGAGGCATATCTGGTGGATGATCTGATCCAGACGGTAGAAAATGACAGAGGGCAGGATCTAAGTGCGCCATTTGTGGTATTTGATCTGGAGACCACAGGTATCGGAGCAAAGAATAACGAGATCATTGAGATCGGTGCCGTTAAGGTTGTGGATCAGACCATTGTGGATCGTTACAGCGTGTTTGTAGATCCTCAGAGACCGATCCCATACAAGATCGAACAGCTGACCGGAATTAATGATAGTATGGTGCAGGGACAGAGACTGATCACGGAAATTCTTCCGGAATTTCTTGCATTTTGTGAGGGCTGTGTTATGGTGGCACATAATGCGTCCTTCGATATGGGCTTTATTCACCAAAAATCAAAGGATCAGGGGCTGACAGCAGATTTTACCGTAGTAGATACGGTGTCCATGTCCAGAGCATTACTGCCACATCTTGGTAAGCATACGCTGGATCATGTAGCTAAGGAGCTGGGAGTATCTCTGGAAAACCATCACCGCGCTGTAGAGGATGCGGAAGCAACGGCGGAGATTTTTCTGCGGCTCTGCAAGAGACTGGAGGAAAAAGGCATTACAACCTTGACACAGCTCAACGAGTTTGGCAGACCGACAGAAGAGGTGATAAGGAAGCTTCCTTCTTATCATGCGATCATTCTGGCAAAGAATGAGATCGGTCGTGTCAATCTGTACCGTCTTGTTTCCGAGTCTCATTTGAAGTACTTTAACCGGCGGCCAAAGCTGCCAAAGAGTCTGTATCTAAAGTATAAAGAGGGCTTGATCATGGGCTCCGCCTGTGAGGCGGGAGAACTCTACAGAGGTATTCTGGAGGGCAAGACGGATGAGGAGATCGATCGTCTGGTGCGCTTTTACGATTATCTGGAGATCCAGCCTCTGGGCAATGACGAGTTTATGATCCGGGACAATGACAGATATCCGCAGATACAGGATGAGAATGATCTCATGGAGATCAACCGCCGTATCGTGGCACTGGGAGAGGAGTATCACAAACCTGTCGTGGCCACCTGTGACGTGCACTTCCTGAATCCGGAGGATGAAGTATACCGCCGTATCATTATGGCGGGCAAGGGCTTTTCGGATGCGGATCAGCAGGCACCTCTGTTTTACCGGACCACCGAGGAGATGCTGTCCGAGTTTCAGTATCTTGGTGCCGCAAAGGCAGAAGAGGTGGTGATCACCAATACGAACCTGATCGCCGATATGATCGATCATATTCATCCGTGCAGTCCGAGAAAATGTCCACCGGAGATTGAAAACTCCGATCAGGATCTGCGTGACATCTGTTACAATAAAGCTCATTCCATGTATGGAGAGGAGCTTCCGGAGATCGTAACGGAGCGACTGGAGCGAGAGTTAAACTCCATTATCAGCAATGGATATGCCGTAATGTACATTATCGCCCAGAAGCTTGTGTGGAAATCTGTGGAGGACGGATATCTGGTAGGTTCACGAGGATCTGTCGGATCTTCTTTTGTTGCCACGATGGCCGGCATCAGTGAGATCAACCCTCTTCCGGCACATTATTATTGCGGAAAATGCCATTATTATGATTTTGATTCCGATGAGGTGAGGGCTTATGCCGGTTCTTCTGCCTGTGATATGCCGGACAAGAAATGTCCGGTGTGCGGAGAGATGCTGTTGAAGGACGGACATGATATTCCGTTTGAGACGTTCCTGGGCTTTAAGGGAAACAAAGAGCCGGATATCGACTTGAACTTCTCCAGTGAATATCAGAGTAATGCACATGACTACACAGAGGTTATCTTCGGTGCCGGTCAGACCTTCCGCGCAGGAACGGTTGGAACTCTGGCAGAAAAAACGGCATTTGGATATGTAAAGAAATATTATGAAGAGCATGGAGAGTCGAAGCGTACGGCAGAGATCGAGCGTATTGCCAGTGGCTGTGTCGGTGTTCGCCGTTCAACCGGCCAGCATCCCGGCGGTATCGTTGTTCTTCCGGTGGGAGAGGAGATATATACCTTTACGCCGGTACAGCATCCTGCCAATGATATGAAAACAAGAACCATCACCACACATTTTGATTACCATAAGATTGATTCCAACCTTTTGAAGCTGGATATTCTGGGTCATCAGGATCCCACCATGATCCGAATGCTGGAGGATCTCACTGATGTTAATGCGGCGGAGATCCGTATGGATGATCAGGATGTATTATCTCTGTTTGAATCGCCACGGGCTCTTGGTATCAAGCCGGAGGATATTGGTGGCTGTAAGCTGGGAAGTCTGGGGCTTCCGGAGCTTGGTACCCATTTCGTTATGAACATGCTGGAGCAGACAAAGCCAAAGAGCTTTTCTGATCTGGTCCGTATCTCCGGTCTGTCCCATGGAACCAATGTATGGCAGGACAATGCAGAATATTTCATCTCCCAGGGATATTGTACTCTGTCTACGGCAATCTGTACCCGTGATGATATTATGACGTACCTGATCCGTATGGGAGTAGAAAATGAGCGTTCCTTCAAGATCATGGAGAGTGTCCGTAAGGGAAAGGGCTTAGACGACAGCATGATCGCCGATATGAAAGCATGTGACGTGCCGGACTGGTATATTGAGTCATGCCAGCGGATCAAATACATGTTCCCGAAAGCCCATGCGGCGGCTTATATTATGATGGCTATGCGTGTGGCGTGGTTTAAGGTTCACAGACCTCTTGCTTATTATGCGGCATATTTCAGTATTCGTGCCACAGCCTTTAACTATGAGATGATGTGTCTTGGAAAGGAACGGCTGGAATACCATATGGCAAACTACAATAAGCGTATGGAAAGCCAGGATCCGAAGCAGAAGCTGTCGGATAAAGAGAACTCCACGTTGGAGGATATGAAGATCGTACAGGAGATGTATGCCCGCGGCTTTGAGTTTGTCAAGATCGATCTGTACAAGTCAAAGGCGACCCGTTTTCAGATTGTCGATGGAAAGCTGATGCCGTCATTTTCTTCCATTGACGGACTTGGTACCGTGGCGGCGGAGATGATCGAGGCAGAGGCACAGAAGGGAAAATTCCTGTCAAGAGAGGATTTCAAGAACCGCTGTAAGGTCAGTGCCACAACGGTGGATACCATGGCGGAGCTGGGACTTCTGGGGGATATGCCACATACGAATCAGATGTCATTACTGGATTTTATCTAAATTATGAGTCCTAAAGGACTCATATTAGGAGTTTCTTCGAAACTCCGCTATGCGATAAATTTCAAAAGGATGGTTACACGATTGTGCAGCCATCCTTTTGAAGTTTTAGAATATTATATTGTACGGATCTTATTCTTCTGTCTCGCCGGTCATTGGTTCAAAGGTACGGCGGGCTTTCTGTTCTTTCCTGCGCTGGTTTGCATTGCGGATCGCTTCCTGACGGAAGTAATCCTGCGCACAGAGCTTCTTTTTGCCACGGAGATCCTGTTTCTTATAGCTGCCGTCCGGCTGTAGGATATGAGCTTTTAAGGTATCCTGCAGCTGGATATCCAGAATGTGGATGACTTCCTGCTT
>CAKRHL010000215.1 GCA_934338765.1 uncultured Lachnospiraceae bacterium
TTGTCGGATAAGGGGTTTGTCAAGCATCCGCTGGATGTGGTCAGCGTTGGTGATATTGTGGATGTAAAGGTTATGAGCGTTGATCTCAAAAAGCAGAGGATACAGCTTACCATGAAGCTGTAAATGATACGAAATAACTATTTTTTGCTTTTTTGTGGGAATATGTTATAATCATCTGGAAGGAGGAGTGCATTGTGGTTTGAAAAACCAAAGCGGATTTTTCATAATGTTGACACAATTGCACGATAATATTAGTGGGAATATTTGGAAGACGCATTGATATCAAAAATGCCACAAAGACGACCTACAGTGATGAAGACTTGAGAAAGCTGGATCTGAATTACCGCAATGAGTTTCAGATTGACAGAGAAAAGAAGATATATACTCCGTTTCGCAGGGAAATGCCAAGGGCCTGGCAGAGCCAGGTGCGTGATATGGCATTTGAAAAGATTCTGGATGACCGTATTTTCAGCTTTCGTCACCTGCTGGTGATCCCCAACCCTTATGGTGCTTCCGTTCAGACAGCGATGCTGCTCTTTAATACCCCGAAGGAATATCGGGTAAGGTATCGTATTTTAGGAAAGTCTGAGGGGGCGGATTTTGTTGGGGAAACCCGTATGACAACCAGACATCGTGTTCCCATCATGGGACTTTATAAGGGATATACCAATAAATTAATACTTGAACTGATAGACGGTAACGGAGAGGTATATCAAAGACGGGATCTGAGGATCTATACCAGAGATATTCCGCTGGGACAGCAGAATATCGTGACAAAGGTGGAGCATTCCCGGGAGTCGGTCTTTCCGTTTGTTTTGGTCAACGGATTCCAGTTTAAGCCGGTGGTCTTTGATCAGAACGGAGAGGTCCGTTATTCGCTGCAGATCAAAACAGACCAGACAGGTATGATCCCGCTGGAAAACGGCAGATTTTTTTATGTGGATGCCACAGTAAACCGTGTAGGCTTCCGTGGGAAAAAACGAGCCTGTCAGTATCATGAAATGGATTATATGGGCAGAGTATATCAGACATATCTGTTGGATTATCCCATCGGACGCTATGCGGCGCAGAAGGAGGATTCCCTGTTTCTGCTGACGTCATCGGCAGAGGGATATGCAGATGACTGTATCATTGAGCTGGATCGCAACAGTGGACAGATTCGGCAAAAATGTATGCTGGAGGATCTGATCGGAGATAAATACAAGACGGAAGGCAACTGGATCGTTGCCAGTGGTATGCAATTTATACAGGGGCAGCTCATATTGACCATGAGACGTTATCATACCGTGATTTCCATTGACTGGGAGAGCCGGTCGGTAAACTGGGTGCTGGCTCCGGAGTCCATATGGAGAGATACGGTGCTTGCGGACAAGCTTCTGGTTTCAGATGATCAGCAGGTTATAGACGGCTATATGCCGGAGAGCCCGGATGTGCATGTGCAGGAGGGTGGCGTGCTGCAGCTTCGTCTGTACTGTATACAAAATAAGGGAAATGTGCCTGCTAAGGGAGCCGTATCGGATGATGATTCAAGGATTGATTTCTATGAGATACATCCGGCGGAGCATACATTCCATAAGCTGAGGAGTGTTGCGGTGGTGAAATCCCAAAGAGATGCAGGCTGTGTTTACCGGGAACAGGAGGACAGGATATTGTCTCTTTCCGGTATGCTGATGAGACGTACTGAGAATCTCCGGGCCTGTATTGAGGAGCTGGATGGACAGACAGGACGCATGATCAATCGTCTTCGTCTGTGTAAGAGATACCGGAGTGCATGGATATTTGCGCCGGACATTGAAGCGTATTCCATACCGTTGCAGCATGATATTGGTGCTGTCAAGGGCAGTCTGGAGCCTCCGGAGGTATTTACCGGGAAGCTTCCTGAGACAGTTCCGGAGAAGCTCAAAAAGAAGATATTTGGAAATATCCGGGTGTGCGACAACATGTTTCTGTTTTCGTTTTTTGCAGGAAGCGTGCAGAATGTATATCTCATGGGAGAAAAACATTCTTATGTACAGCAGTTTACTGATCTGGCGCCCAACAGGAAAAAGAAGGAAAGCTTTTGTATGACAATAGATCAGTTGAAACCTGATGAATATCAGGTATATGTAGAAGTTGATAATCAGATCTACCATCTGAAAAATGAGATCAGAGTGGAGAGATCCCAAAAAGAAAAATAAATGGAGGAAAACAATGAATCAATTATCACATTTGGAGGAGCTGGAGGCTGAGGCGATTTACATTATGCGTGAAGTTGTAGCTGAGTGTGAAAAGCCGGTTATGTTGTATTCAATCGGAAAGGATAGTTCCGTAATGCTTCATCTTGCATTGAAAGCATTTTATCCGGAGAAGCCGCCTTTCCCATTTCTTCATGTGGATACTACATGGAAATTTCACGAAATGATCGAGTTCCGTGACAAAATGGCCAAGAAATATGACCTGGATATGCTTGTTTACACCAATCAGGAGGGTGTAAAGCAGGGAATCAATCCGTTTGATCATGGTTCTGCGTATACAGATATCATGAAGACACAGGCGTTGAAGCAGGCACTGGACAAGTACGAGTTTACAGCCGCTTTTGGTGGTGGACGCCGTGACGAGGAGAAGTCTCGTGCGAAGGAGCGTATCTTCTCTTTCCGTAACTCTGCCCATGCATGGGATCCAAAGAATCAGAGACCGGAGATGTGGAAGTTATACAATACAAAGCTGTTTAAGGGTGAGGAGGTTCGTGTATTCCCTCTTTCTAACTGGACAGAGAAGGATATCTGGCAGTATATCCGTCAGGAGAACATTGAGATTCCATCCCTTTATTTTGCAAAAGAGCGTCCGGTAGTTTACCGCGATGGCAATATCATTATGGTGGATGATGACAGAATGCGTCTGAAACCGGGGGAGAAAGTGGAGATGAAAAAGGTGCGTTTCCGTACTTTGGGATGTTATCCACTGACCGGTGGTGTAGAGTCTGATGCAGAGACTCTGGACGAGATCATCGAGGAAACGTTGAGTGCAGTATCTTCCGAGAGAACCAGCCGTGTTATTGATAACGAGGCAGCTGGCAGCATGGAAAGAAGAAAGAGAGAGGGGTATTTCTAAGATGCAGAGTTTATTGAAATTTATTACTTGCGGTAGTGTAGATGACGGAAAGTCCACACTGATCGGACATATGCTTTATGATGCCAAGCTGATCTTTGCAGATCAGGAGAAGGCACTGGAGCTTGATAGTAAGGTGGGAAGTACCGGTGGTGCTATCGATTATTCTTTGTTGTTAGATGGTCTTATGGCAGAGCGTGAGCAGGGAATCACTATTGACGTGGCATATCGTTATTTCACTACAGAAAAGAGAAGCTTTATCGTTGCAGATACTCCGGGTCATGAGGAGTACACCCGTAACATGGCGGTTGGAGCTTCCTTTGCGGATCTGGCAGTTATCCTTGTGGATGCTTCCAAGGGCGTACTGGTGCAGACAAGACGCCATACCCGTATCTGCGCTTTGATGGGTATTAAACATGTAGTATATGCGGTCAATAAAATGGATCTCATTGATTACGATGAGAATGAGTTTAAGAATATTGTAAAGCAGATCAAGATCATGACAGGGGAGTATGATTTTGAGACCATGCATATTATTCCGGTATCTGCAACCGTTGGCGACAACATTACCAAAGAGTCCGCAAAGACTCCTTGGTATAAGGGCGGTACCCTTCAGAACTATCTGGAGACCATCGACGTGACAGACCATTCCGATGAGACAGGATTTGTTATGCCGGTACAGCGTGTCAGTCGTCCGGATCGTACTTTCCGTGGCTTCCAGGGAGAGGTTGAGGTAGGAGAGATTCATGTAGGGGATGAGATCACTTCCCTGCCAAGCGGCGAGACAGCAAAGGTAAAGAGTATCCTCAATACCAATAAGGAAGTTGATAATGCTTCCAAGGGACAGGCTGTAACGATCCAGCTTGACACAGAGATCGATGTATCAAGAGGATGTATGCTCTGCAAGGATGTCAACCTTCATACCAACAAGATGTTTACATCAACACTTCTGTGGATGGATGATAACAAGCTGGTGGCAGGAAAGAACTATTTTCTGAAGCTTGGAACCAAGATGGTGCCTGCTGTTGTTATGAATATCAAGTATAAGGTTGATGTCAATGAGGGTACTCATGTACAGACCGATAAGCTGTACAAGA
>CAKRHL010000216.1 GCA_934338765.1 uncultured Lachnospiraceae bacterium
GCCTTAATGCGTCGGTATAAGGGAATCGTTCGAAAGCGGGCGAGATCTCTGTTTATGATTGGCGGAGATCAGGATGATCTTATGCAGGAGGGCATGATTGGTCTTTTTAAAGCAATACAGGACTATGACAGCTCCAAAGAGGCAGTATTTTCGACATTTGCGGAGCTCTGCATCAGCAGACAGTTATATTCTGCGGTGAAGTCCTCCAACCGCAAGAAGAATATTCCGTTAAATACATATGTCTCCATTTATTCTCCGGCATATTCGGAACAGGATGGTGGAGAGGACGGAAGCTTTATGGTGGATCATTCGCTGGAGGCGGCAGAGCTTAGCCCCGAAGAGATATTGATCGACCGGGAAAATGTGCGTAATCTCAGGGAGCGGATCGAAACATGTCTCAGCCCGTTGGAAAAGCAGGTATTCGGCCTTTATATGGAAGGAATGACATATCAGGAGATTGCCAGACAGATGGAGAAGGAGCCAAAATCGATCGATAATGCATTGCAGCGGATCAAAACAAAAGTAAATAAAGAGTTGAAGCGATAAGCGGACCGGTTGTACAAAAATACTGAAATTCCTCACTATATAATCGTATTATCAGTTAAGACATCCGAACACAAAAAGCAGGGAGGGAGGGTGTTCTAATGTCAGGCAAAGTATAAAAACAGGTTTAGGGTATATCTGATATACCGGTAAAAGGGAGGGCTTATCATGTGGAATACAACCGATACGGCAATACATATTCAGCTGGACAATATTAAATACAATCCCAAGGGTGCTCACAATATATCGCCGGATAAGGCGCAGAAATGGATCAATATATTAAAGAGTCCCTTTGGTGTGCAGCTTGGAACATGTCTGGGCAGACTGAAAAAAGTGGATCTTCGCAACCTTGAGATCAGGAATAAACATAAGAAGCTTGGCTGGGTTTCTGTGGAAAACAGAAGAATTATCATCAGTATATTTGGTCAGAGAATGATCATTCCAATGAGTAAGGTGATGGTGCAGTCCATCAAGGACGGACAACAATTAAGGATCCTGGCAGATGTTGAGAATGTGGATCTGGATGGTCTGGTGGCAGGACTTGCCACAGAGCTTAGTAAGGACAATATATTGCTTTCGTGGCTTGTGAAAACAGTGAACGAGATGTCACGGGGCAGGAAGTTAAAGATTCTGCAGAATCTACTGAAGGAAACCCAGAAGAGTGGAGCGGTGGCTTCCTTGCTAAAGACTCTGGCGCAGCGTCAGGACAGTCTCGGATGTACATTGAAGGCTCTTGAGCTTGAAATAGGTAATATTGTGATTGAAGATTCGGGAGCCGTGATGATCGGCGATTGAGTATCAGGGAGCAGCAATGATTGGTAATCAGGAGGCAGAAGGAGACGGGACATTATATATTATTATACCGGCAGCTGATCAGCTGCCGGCTTGTCTTTCCTTTAAGGAACGGATAATATCTTCCCGTAAGCTCCGGGGCTCCAGCACAATAGCGGAACGGCCGAAGCCGTAGATCCAGGAGCGGAATTTATTAATACCATAGACGATGTCTTCGTAGTACAGGCAGCCGTCTTTCTCATATAGCTTTCCGTTTGTACGGTTTGCAAGCTCCTTTTTCACCTTTTCCCAGACATGAGCTTCATTGTAAAAACGTACTTTAACCTTTTCCGGTTTTTCAGAAAAGCAGTTTCCCCAGACATTTGGATAAATATCCAGCAGGCTGGTATCCTGATTTTCCTGTTCCGGCGTGACTGTGGGATTTTCCTCCAGTGTTTCCAAACGATCCAGTCGATTCACCATGACTCTGTTGTGATTTATGGAAAGGACAGCATAGAGATTTTCGTCGGCATCATAGGAAATTTTTAATGGTTTTATATCTAATGTTTTATGCTTGCCCGGAGAGGTCTTATAATGTCCCCGGAGCCGGTAGCCTGTGGAGATCGCATCGTTGATAAGATCCAGCTTTTCATTCAGGTTGTTGTATTGATATGTGAACATAGGATTGTCCTTAATATCGTACAGACGGGAATAAACGTGTTTCATTTCATTCATATTTTTCTGGAGAAGAGGATTATTTTTTTCCAGCAGACGCAATGCGGCGGCTTCGTTTTGGGATAAGGGGAGTTTATAAGTTGTTTCTGATGCTTCGGTATTCAAAAAGATGGGAATGGTATCAAGATCTCCATGTAAGAGGAGTTCACCAAATCTTTCAGGAAAGCTGCCACTCATAATTTCATCATATAATTGCTCCAGATGGAGGCTTTTGTTTTTGGCGTGATATTCCTCACTGTCATCATCAAAGATCAGTTCATGCCAGATGAGAAAATGGGTTGAATCGTATTTCCGCGAGGCCAGAGCCATACTGCTTTGCCACTGAAACATGCAGAGAAAGTCCTGACGGACGATGGAAATCGGGATATCTGTTATTTTGGCCAGATGACCTAAAGGCATTCCCTGTTTATAGCTGTCATCAACATGTGTGATACCCTCGGAATTGATCAGCCAGGAATAATAAGTCTGTAAACGTACATAGGCGTTGTGGTTATTCATGATTTTCCTCCTCTTCATATCGCTGCAGGGTCCATGTCACAGAACGGTCCATTCGTTCCTTTAATTCTGCCGGCCTGATCACATGTGCACTTTTTCCGAATCTTCTTAAATAGGCGGCAAAATCGGAAAGTCCCCGTATGGTGTCGGTGTAGATGATCTGATTTTTTTCGGTATCCGTCCGGATAGTGGAACGGGGTCGCTGACAGTGTAAATATCGTATTTTTCTTTCAATATTTCCATGTATGTCAAAACGTACTTCCACAGAAACCGGCGGCTCTGTGGAGACTCCGAACATAGCATGGAACATATCGGTAAACAGCTTGGAATTATAGCAGGAATGTTCCTGAGAGGTTTCCTTTATATCATTGATCGTTGACAGATCAATAATAATATTTTGTATATCCCCGTGTTCATTTTCCGTAGACAATTTTTGTCCTAAAAGGTATACGGCATCTTTTTCAACACTGTATACGATCTTTCCGGTAGCAAAAAGGACAGACAGAGGCTGCCCCTGTTTGCTGGTATAAGATATCTGCAGCAGATGTTCTTTATAATTGTACTTTTGCAGCAGTTCCAGTTTTTCTTTGACATTCTCTGAAATCTGGGATTTCCTTCCATAAATATAGTAATTGTCAGCATGTGGGATATTTTCATCAACATAACCCAGCAGGACATTTGTTTTATGGTAGATATTTTTGAGATTCTCATAATAAACAGAGCCTGCGGAGATTGTGGAGAGAGCCAGATTCAGCTCATTCAATTCCATGGCCTTCAGAGTCATCTGCAGAGGCACATTTTTACCGGTCAGACAATATTTTTGTGTTTCCTTGATAAGATCAATATCCCCGTTTTTCGTGAGATCTTTGATCAGATTATAGTATTGTGTAAGACCTACATCCAGCAGAACATGGTCATTCATATCATTCAATTCGTCCGGGGTGTATACGGTGAAGTGTTTGCGGAACTGGTCTTTGTCTATGGGAGCGTTTTCCAATTCCTGTAGGATCGTATATTTTCGCAGGATATCCATCGATAGCGGAGTGTACTGCAGGGCGTCATCTTCTGTTGGGACAAGAGAGTAGAGGATACAGCCGTTTTCCTTCTGCTTGGAGAGCCGGTATCCGTTGCTTTCCAGTTTTTTGATGTAGTTGTAAGCACTTTGCCTGTTACAGGACAGCAGTTCCATGATCTGTTTGATAGAGAGGCTGTCATGCTGTGAGAGGCTTTCCAGAAGAAGCTGCTGTTTTATATAGGTTTTTGTTTGTTTTGACTTCAAAGGGGAATCCTCCTTGGTAAGAGTTGTAAAATATGCGCTGATCGAATGTTTTACAATATATTTATCGGTTTGGAACGTGGTTTCATTGACATCTCGTTATCATCATGGTATGCTTTCCATGGTTCAGTGATCTATCAGCATGCCTGCGCCGCAGCAGGTCAGGCGTTACATTCCACGACAGTGGGATAGTGACGGCGATGCGGGATAGATTGAAAAGGGAATGCAGTGAGATGCTGCAGCAGCCCCCGCTACTGTAAGAAGGATGACTCTTTCAATGAGGCTGACATAACGATGATAACAAATTATCAGACATATTTGTTGGATCAGTTTCAAACCACTGTACTGTGTCAGGC
>CAKRHL010000217.1 GCA_934338765.1 uncultured Lachnospiraceae bacterium
TTACCATATCGGATGTTATCCCGGACCGTTCCCGTAAACAGATGGGTATCCTGAAGAACAATGCCTAAGGAATGACGTAGATCCTGTTTTTTGATCTTATTGACATTAATTCCGTCAAAGCGGATCTTACCGTCCTGAATATCATAAAAACGATTGATCAGGTTCGTGATCGTTGTCTTGCCGGCTCCCGTAGCACCTACAAATGCAATTTTTTGTCCCGGTTTTGCATACATCTCCACATCATGGAGAATGATCTTGTCATCATTATAACCAAAGTCTACATGGTCAAATACCACCTCACCACACAATTTCTGGTAAGTCACGGTATCCGTATCCTTATGGTAATGCTTCCATGCCCAGAGTCCTGTTCTCTTTTCACTCTCCGTGATATTGCCCTGTTCATCCTCATTTGCACGTACCAGCTCCACATAACCGTCATTGACCTCCGGCTTCTCATCCAGCAGTTCAAAGATACGGTCTGCTCCTGCCAGCGCCATCACGATACTGTTTAACTGCATACTTACCTGGTTGATCGGCATGCTGAAGGACTTATTATAAGTCAGAAATGCTACCAGTCCACCGACGGTAAAGCCTCCCACCTTATTAAACGCCAGAAGACCTCCGATCATGGCACAAAGCACATAGCTGACGTTTCCAAGCTGGGCATTGATGGGTCCCATAACATTGGCAAAGGTATTGGCATTGTCCGCACTGTGAAACAGCTCGTCATTCAACGCATTAAACTCATCCATGCTCTCCTGCTCACGGCAGAATACCTTTACTACCTTCTGGCCATTCATCATCTCCTCAATATGACCATTGACTTTTCCCAGATCCTTCTGCTGCTGGATAAAGTAGGCTCCGGAAAGTCCTGCTACCTTCTTGGTAGCCACCAGCGTCACACCCACCATAAACAAAGTAACCAGTGTCAAAGGCACATTGATCATGATCATTGCTGCCAGCACACTCACAATGGTGATCACACTGGAAAAAAGCTGTGTCATACTCTGGCTGATCATCTGACGAAGAGTATCAATATCATTGGTATAAATTGACATGATATCTCCGTGGGAATGTGTATCAAAATATTTAATTGGTAAAGATTCCATATGAACAAACAGGTCATCCCGGAGCTTTCGCAGGGTTCCCTGTGTGACATTAACCATCAGACGGTTATATGCCCAGGTAGAAAATACACCCACTCCGTAAAAACATGCCACCTGAAATATCTTGTGCAGCAACGGTCCGAAATCCTTTTCCTTCGCTGTCATAAGTGGGGTAATATACTCATCGATCAATGTTTTGGTAAACATGGTTCCCTGTACATTGGCAAGAACGCTGACTATGATCAGGATCAGCACCAGCATCAGATAAACTCCATAGCTTTTACCAACATAATTCATCAAACGTTTTATGGTCTGTCCGGGATGCTCCAGTTTCATTCTGGGTCCCATTCCCCTTCGTCCACCGGGTCCTTTTGGTACCCTTGGCTTTTCCGAACGATTTTCTGCCATCTCTCATTCCACCTTTCTCGTTTCTTCTCTATTCCATTGCTTTTAAGATGCCTCATCAAAATCTCCGTTACCGGATGTCTGCGATTCATATACATCCCGATAGATCTCATTGTTCTCAAGCAGCTCCTCATGGGTTCCAAATCCATTGATCTCCCCGTTTTCCATTACAATAATGCGATCCGCATTCTGGATACTGGATACACGCTGTGCAATGATCAGCTTCGTGGTTCCCGGAATCTCCTCCGCAAATGCTTTCCGGATCCTGGCATCGGTTGATGTATCTACGGCACTGGTGGAATCATCCAGGATCAATACCTTTGGCTTCTTCAAAAGCGCTCTCGCAATACAAAGTCGCTGCTTCTGTCCACCGGATACATTGGTTCCACCCTGCTCAATATAGGTGTCATAGCCCTTCGGCAGTTTCTCAATAAACTCACTGGCACAGGCAAGATCACAGGCATGCATACATTCTTCCTTTGTTGCCTCCTTGTCACCCCATCGGAGATTGTCAAGGATCGTACCGGAGAAAAGTACATTGTTTTGCAGCACAACGGCAACCTGATTTCGGATCACTTCAAGATCATACTCTCTGACATCTCTTCCGCCCACCAGCACACTTCCCTTTGTCACATCATAGAGACGGCTCAGCAGAGAAACAAGGCTGGACTTTCCGCTTCCGGTTCCTCCCAGAATACCGATTGTCTCACCGGAACGGATCTTCAGATTGATATCCTTTAATACAGGCTCCTTTGCATCCTTCTTGTAGCTGAAATCTACATGCTGGAATTCAATAGAACCATCTGCTACTTCCATTACCGGATTTTCCGGATTTGTAATGTCCGGTTTCTCGTTTAATACCTCAGCCACACGTCTGGCACTTGCCACACTCATGGTGACCATCACGAAGATCATGGAGAGCATTATCAGATTCATCAGTATATTCATACAATAGGTCAGCAGCATGGACAGATTACCTGTGGTCAGCGTATTACTGACGATCATGTGCGCACCCATCCAGCTGATCACCAGAATACAGGCATATACTGCAAACTGCATGATCGGCATATTCAGACAGATCATTGCTTCCGCCTTGGTAAACAGCTTATACACATTCCCGCTTGCCTTTGTAAACTTCTCTTTTTCATGATCCTCACGCACATATGCCTTTACCACACGGATTGCAGACACATTTTCCTGTACGCTCTCATTGAGGTCATCATATTTCTGAAAGATGCTGTTGAAATACTTGGTGGTTCTTGTAAGAAGAACTGCCAGGATCACACCTAAAAGCAGCACTGCGATCAGATACACCGTGGCAATCCTTGTATTTACCGCAAAAGACATTACCATAGCACAGATCAGGCTGAACGGTGCTCTCATGCACATGCGAAGCAGCATCTGATATGCGTTCTGAATGTTGGTAACATCTGTGGTAAGCCGTGTGACAAGTCCTGCTGTACTAAACTTATCAATATTGGAAAAGCTGAAGGTCTGTATATTTTCATACATTGCTTTTCTTAAATTTCTGGCAAAACCTGTGGATGCCTTCGCACCATACTTTCCTCCCATAAAACCACTGAAAAGACTAAAGCATGCCGCTGCCAGCATCAGGGCACCCATCTTATAAATATGTCCTGCATTTCCCACCGATACGCCATCATCAATGATCGAAGCCATCATCAGTGGAATGATCGTCTCCATAATGACCTCCAGGATCATAAAGACCGGGGTCGCAATGGAAGCTTTTTTGTATTCCTTGATCTGCGACGCTAATGTTTTAAGCATAATCAGAAATCCCTCCTTTTCTTTTCTTCCTTCTGTCTCTCTGTACTGTCGTTGATATTTGTGGCAACTCTCCCCAGATACTCCTTAAACTGTGCCAGTTCCTTTGGCGTAAAACCTGCCGCCAGAATCTGTTCAAATTTTGCAATCTCTCCTTCTACCAAACGATGTATTTCCAGCACCTTCGGTGTCAGTGTCAGCTTTTTAAGCCTGGCATCATAGTCCACGGGAGAACGAACGATCAGGCCTTTCTGGACCATCTGATCTACTGCCTTTGACACGTTGGATCTGGTCATGGCAAGAGCACGTTCCACATCCTTCTGAAACACATCCTCCTGCTGATGATCCAGCATATAGTGAATGATCCAGCTGTCCATGCGGCTGAGCTTTTCTCCCGGCATTGCAGCAATGCGCTGGTCAACGCTTCTCCGGATCATATTGGAAACGCAATTGATCTCCATCCCCAATGCTCCATCCTTCTTCATGGAATCCTCTCCCCCTTCTGTGTGTACCAATATTCTCTCTTCCTCTATACTGTTGAAAAGTGAATTGTTTCCATTTCAACAATAGGCGTGATTCTTATTATAGGACAAAAAAAGATAAAGTCAATAGACTTTATCTTTTTTTAATGATTATGAAATGTTGATCACATTTTATTATTTAGCAACGATATTGACGATTCGTCCCGGAACATAAATTTCCTTAATGATATTCTTGCCTTCCAGCTTATCTGCGATGTTCTCCTTCGCCTTGGCAATTACATCGTTCTTCGCATCATCCTTGCCGATCTTCAGAGTTGCACGGGTCTTTCCGTTGATCTGAACGGCGATCTCCACCGTAGACTCTACTGT
>CAKRHL010000218.1 GCA_934338765.1 uncultured Lachnospiraceae bacterium
ATACCTGTACAAGGATATGGAGAAATGAATTGGGATAAGAGGCGTATGAGATAGATAAAATACAGGGAATGTAAGGGGTACTAAAGATGAATCCGATAAAAAAAGTACTTATGCATATTACAGATAAAATGGAAAACAGCTGTGTACTAGGTGCGATAAGGCAGGGTATGATCATGATGATACCGTTGCTGGTAGTGGGGTATTTGTCAGCAATGCTGGTGAATCTTCCAATCTCTGCGTACCAGAGTTTTATGCACCATTTGTTAGGCGGACGTGTGGAGGATTTTTTTCTGTGTCTCTATTGCTGCGTGAATCGTTTTTTTTCTGTTTTTTTGGCAGCAGCTGTCAGTGTCGGTTATTCCATTATGATGAGACGTAAAAAGGGAGTCAATGAGAGCACGGGAAGTATCATCATTCTTGTGATCATAACATTGGCAGCATTTGCAGGATATTCCGGCATCCGGTATGATGATTTTTCGGTTGATAAGTTCAGCAATATGCATACGTTCAGTGCCCTTCTGGTGGCATTGATCTCCAGTGCGGCTTATTATGCTTTGAGGGGTAGAGGATTTTTTCGGATGATCGGACAACATGGTCTGAATACGGACAGCGTTTATATTGCGGCCATTGAAGGGATTGGACCGGCTGTGATCATTATTGGGTTCTTCTCTCTGCTGCATCAGTTTTTCAGCGTGTGTTTCGGAGTGGATGGGGTTCAGGAACTCATGGAGCAGATATTTAATTATTTGCTGACTCCGATGAAAAATGGTCTGGGATCCGGACTGCTTGTGATATTTTTGACCCACGGACTGTGGTTCCTTGGTTGTCATGGTCATAACATGCTGGATACAGTGATCAAACAGCACTTTACTGATGTGACGGCGGGGATTTTCAGCAAAACCATGCAGGATGTTTTTGTACTGCTGGGAGGTGCCGGGGCGATGCTCTGTCTGGTGACCGCGATCCTTCTTTTTGCAAGAAAGAAGGATGTACGTCATCTGGCGTCCATGGCAGCACCAACGGTGATTTTTAATATCAGCGAGATTGCACTTTTTGGTATTCCGGTTATTTTTAACCCGATCTTTCTGGTGCCGTTTATTCTGGTGCCGATTGCCAATTTTCTCATTACCTATGGAGCGATTTACAGTGGAATCGTGCCACATGTTGTCAATGAAGTGGACTGGACTACGCCGATTTTGTTAAGCGGTTATCAGGCAACGGGATCCTGGAGAGGAGCTGTGCTTCAGGTTGTCTGTCTGACGGCGGGTGTTCTGATCTACCGGCCGTTTGTGCGGATTTATGAGGAGCAGAGCCGGCTCCGTATTGCCAGAGATGTGAAACGGTTAGTAGAGGAGATGCAGCAGGAAGAGGAGAACAATTCCATTGGCATTCTAACTAAGAGAGAGGACGATCTGGGGTATGTGGCGAGAGTATTGGCATCGGAGCTGGCAGAGGCAGTACACAACAAAGAACTATTTATGATGTATCAGCCGCAGGTAAATTGTGATGGCGAATGTATCGGTGTGGAAGCATTGATCCGCTGGAATCATCCGGAGCTTGGATTTATCTACCCGCCGTTGATCATCCAGCTGGCCAAGGAGGCACATATCCTGCATAAGCTGGAACAGTTTATTTTTGATGAGGCGGCCAGGGCAGTCACTCAGATGAAGCCTGAGACCTCTTCAGAGTTTAAAGTATCTGTCAATATTACCAATGAGTCTCTGGAATGGGACGGCATTGAGCGGTGTATTGCAGATGTGGTAGAGAAGTATCATATTCCGAACGAATGGTTTTGTCTGGAGATTACGGAACAGGATGCCCTTTCGACATCTATTGATATTGCGGACAAGATAAAGAATCTGAAGGCAAAGGGACATAAGTTCCTGATTGATGATTTTGGTATGGGACATACCTCATTAATGTATCTGCAGACCAGTTACTTTAATGTGGTGAAGCTGGATGGATCATTGACGAGAGATATTCTGGACAATGAGAGAAACAGCGATATTATTGGTTCCATTGTATATCTGGGTCAGTCACTTGATTTTAAGATCATAGCAGAGTATGTGGAGACCAGGGAGCAGAGAGATGAACTGGAGAGACTGGGATGTAATGCATTTCAGGGGTATCTTTACAGCAAGCCATTGAAGCTGGAGGATCTGCTTGTATGGATGGAACAAAGGAAAAAGTAAAAATGATAATATGATAACAGCCACCGGTCAGAAATAGTATCTGACCGGTGGCTGTTATTATGTTAGGAGTATCGAGTTAAGATAAAATATTCAGTAAATAATGCTCTGTTCCCGGGGCTATTTGCCGAGAACTTCTTTGATGTTGTTTAATACAACATCCTTTTCAAATGGTTTGGTGATAAACTGTTTTGCACCATATTTCAAAGCGGCTAACACCTTAGACTGCTGACCGGCAGCAGTGATCATGATGACCTTTGCCTCCGGATCGATCTCCAGGATCTTCTGCAATGCCTCGATACCGTCCATCTTTGGCATGGTGATATCAAGTGTCGTAAGGTCTGCCGGATGCTGCTTAAACATCTCTACGGCTTCCTCACCGTTTGTCGCCTCGCCGATCACAGAGTACCCTTCCTCCTCCAAAAGATTTTTCATGATCATACGGGACATTCTGGAATCATCTACGACCAATACAGATCCTTTGGAATCGGTATGTACATCATAAACCTGCTTTTCATTGGAAGCAAAATGATAAGGAGTATCTCCGAGTTTCAGCAGATCATTGTCTGCGATCACAAGATTGATACGGTGATCCTCTATGTAAACCGGTAAAATATGAAAATCTCCCTCTATGGTCTGATCCTGATAAGCAAATACAGGCTCTAATTCGAATTCCTTCTCCTTCTCGCTCTGCTCGGAAGCAAAGAGACCGTTGCTGACGTTAATAAACTCACAGACAGCATCGAAGATATCGGCCGTATCGTTTTGTCTGTCTCCGGAAAAATGATCGGCGATCAGGGAAAATGCCTTCTCATCGTCATCATCAGCAAGAGCCAGATAAAAATGACCGTCTCCGGATAATTTCTGTCCGGCGAGAGAATGGTAGGACAGAGACTTTATATGCTTGATCTGACCGATATAAAAATCTCTGGTGACAAAACGGTTGATATTGCGGACCACCAGACCTGCCAGATCTGTAATGGAAGAATTAGCCGCACACGCAAAGACCGGGATCAGTGCATCCAGATCATCTGCCTTTAAAGCAGCCATATCTGTATCTGAGAAGCCATGCTCCTTCTGAAATGCAGATAACGTCTTATCAATGACGGAAGCCGTCAGCTTTGTGCATTCGGTCAGAGCCTGTGTGAACTGCATATATGGATTGCCCTGCTTCTGAAGAAGCTCTCCAATCTGGGCATCTGTCAGGAGCCCCTTCTCCTGAGCGATATCACCGAAACGCTTATCAAACTGCATCTGCAGTTTATTGATCATATCTACGTCTTCCTCTGAGAGTAAGCCCTCCGCAATTGCGATGGTACCAAGCTTTACACGAACGGATAACTGTTTCTCAATGGAAGCGCGGTATTCATCGAGGGTGATGATCTGCTTTTCTACAAGATATTTTCCAAATAATTGACTAAACATTGAATTTCACCTCTTCTGATAGATTTCTATTTATATTATACAATAACTATGCCGGAAAGAAAAGGAAAATCGTGATTTTACACAAAATATCTGCCAATCACAGCGCAAGGGAGTTTATTCGTAGGTGAATTCGTTGTTTTTTCTTGCGCTACGTCATGCAAAGCAGTATAATTGGTAAATAAACAGAGGAAAGAAGGGGAGACATATGATGACATTATTTATCATAGGGATTCTTATTTTGGCAGTGAAATTGTTTTTCTTCGCGATAAAGATGGCATGGGGACTGACAAAGGTTGTGGCGTTTGTTGTGTTTCTTCCGGTGATCCTGATCGGTATGCTGTTAGCAGGATTATTATCTGCGGCATTTCCGTTGCTGGTAGCTGCATTGGTTGTGGCATTTATTGTTTCCGGCTGGAAGAGAGTGTGACGGAGAATACATAAATTAATATGAAATGATTACAGTACCGGCTTGACATATGTACAGGCCGGTATTATATTTCAAGTGTGTGTTAGCGGAGCC
>CAKRHL010000219.1 GCA_934338765.1 uncultured Lachnospiraceae bacterium
CGACAGGACAGACCATCAAATATGAGGTAAACTTCAGCCAGAATATGACGGTCAACACACAGGCAATGGATGCGATCGATACAGAAATCTATCGTATGGTCGATTATCTTTCTAATGTGATCGCTGACGTGGACGATGTGGAAAAACGTATTTCGGATGCAGACAAGATGATAGCCAACTGCAAGGACGACAAAGAATTGAAATCATTGAATGCATATAAAGAATCGCTGGAGACAGAGAGGTCGCTTCGTGTCACCGTTATGACGGAGACCTTTGGTAAGGGGCTGACAATGATTGACACAGCGCAGGAAAAACTGAATGTGGCTGTGGCAGATCTGGGTACCAGATACGACCGTGTAAACCTTACCTTTGACAAGCTGTCTGACCAGAAAACAGATGTGGAGGAGCAGTTGTCCAATAATGAGGATGTGGATATTTCAGATGCATATATCAATCTGACGCAGGCCGACAATCTGTATCAGTACGCCCTGAGCGCCACTTCAAAGATACTGGGGAATACATTGTTAGACTATATTTAAGGGGGTTAGAGCATGAAGATTAAGACAAGATATTTCGGTGAGATTGATATGGACGACAGTAAGATCGTTCATTTTGAAAATGGTTTATTTGGCTTTGAAGAATATAAAGATTATACGATCCTGTATGATTCTGAGGGAGGAGAAGCCCCATTTTTCTCCTGGCTGCAGTGCACTACGGAGCAGAGTCTTGCATTTCCTGTTGTCAATCCGCAAAGAGTACGGGAGGACTATGATCCCATCGTGGAGGATGAGCTGCTGCAGAGCCTGGGAGAGTTTGATAAGGATGATCTGGTAGTGCTTGTCCTGGCTACCATTCCAAAGGAAGTACAGAAAACCTCAGTCAATCTGAAGGCTCCGCTGATCATCAATGCCGGCACCAGAAAGGGAGTGCAGATGGTAGCGGAGAATGCGGACTATGAGATCAAGCATTTCATTATGGGACAGAAAGAGGAGGTGTAGTTATGCTGGCACTGGCACGTAAGGTAAATGAATCTATTATGCTTGGAAATGATATTGAGATCACGTTGCTGGAGATCAAGGGAGATCAGGTGAAGCTAGGCATCAGTGCACCAAAATCTGTTCCGATCTACCGCAAAGAGATATATCTGCAGATCCAGGAGGAGAACCGGCAGTCCGTTCAGGAGGTCGATGTGGAAGCATTAAAAAATGTTTTTGGTGGCATAAAAGAAAAAAATTAAAATAAATATATGGAATCTGGAGGAAAATATAATATTTTTCCTCCATTTTGCCGATATATAGCTCAGAAGAAACCAGCAATAGATGATTCAAAAGCACACGGAGGTGTTAAGGATGAAAATTGAGGCATTAGCGGGTGTAAAGTCAGGCACGGAGGGTGACTTTGATACAGCAAAGCAGGTAGAGAACATGGGGAGGAGTACATATTCTCCAATCTCAGCACCGATTGTTACCAAGGTACAGACATGTGACAGCGGGATGGCAGATCAGGGACAGGATGACGGCAACGGAGGACAGAATCCGGGAGCCAAGGATCCGACAAAGAAAACCATTGATGCCATGATGTCTGAGGCTAATCAGAAGCTGAGCAAGACACGTTGTGAGTATTCGTATGACGAACCTACCAGACGCGTTTCTATCAAGGTATATGATAAGGATACGGACAAATTGATCCGTGAGGTTCCGCCGGAGAAATCTTTAGAGGCATTACAAAAGATCTGGGAGCTGGCAGGAATTATTGTAGATGAAAAGAGATAGAGTATGGAGGTGTAATTATGGCACTTAGAATGACAGGTCTTAATTCCGGGCTTGATACAGAGTCTATCGTAGCGGCTTTGATGGAAGCCCAGAAGACAAAAAAGACAAAAGTAGAAAATAAAAAGACAAAGCTGGAATGGACACAGACCATTTGGTCCGGACTGAATAAAAAGCTTTACAGCTTTTACACAGATTATGCCGGAAAGATGCGTTTTCAGTCCGGCTATCAGACAAAGAAGGCATCGTCTTCTGACAATTCCGTTCTGACAGCGACAGCAAAATCTACAGCAGCCAATGGTTCTTATAGTGTAAAGGTGAGCCGGCTGGCAGCAGCACAGTATGTTACCAGTGCAAAACTTGGTACTTATAAGGTGAAAAATGGCAACAATGAAGAGGTTGATACGGCTGTGACATCTTCCACAAAGCTGTCGGATCTCGGCTTTGATACATCAGGAAGCTCAGCAATTGAGATCACGGCAGGAGACAAGACAGTCAATCTTTTTGTGGATGAGAATACGACAGTGGATGACTTTGTGCAGAATCTGAAAGATGCCGGATTAAATGCGACCTTTGATGAGAAGCAGTCCCGTTTCTTTATCAGTGCAAAGAACAGTGGAGTAGACAGCAAGTTTACCATCACTCATATGGTGCTGACAGAGGATCAGAAAAATCTCAAAAACGCATTGATGGATACTGTAGGTTATAGCTCTTTAAGCTCTGCTGATCAGAAAACAGTAGAGCAGATGTTAAGCAATCTGCAAAATTCCAAAGGTTCAGATGATATGCAGCTGGAGGTTCAGAAGAGTCTGGAGGAGATTGCTGACAATACAGCCAAAACAGCAGCTACGACCTATTATTCAAAGAAGCGTACAGATTATTATACAGATCTGTATCTGGAAACAGACGCAGACGGAAATACCAAGATGACCGAGGCCGGTAAAGATGCGTTAAGAGCTGCCGGATTATACAAGCAGGACAATGACCCGACGGATCCTACAACGGAGGATGATTATGTACATATCCTTCAGAATAAGCTGATCGGAGAAAAGGTCAGTGAAGATATTGCAACAGACGAGTATCAGCAGAAGATTTCAGATGTTGTAGAGAAAGGTTCTGCTGAGTGTGGTCTGACGGATCTTGCTGTTAAGAGCAAATCTGACAGAGATGCCGATATCATTACAGCTGTAAAGAATTTTGCCGGGGCATTTAAGGACGGTACGGGAATGACGGCTTCCTCTGACCTGACGAAGCTTGGTCTTGACAATATTGACGGTTCAGCAGTACAGGAAAGTGCAGATGGAACCGGTATGGCGGTGATCGCAGCGGCAGATTCTATCGTACAGGTTAATGGAGCTACATTGACCAGCAGCAATACAACACTGGATGTCAATGGATTGTCATTAGATCTGATCTCTGCTTCAGATAAAGAGGTGAAGGTTACTGTATCAAATGATACGACTGCAGTTTATGATTCCATCAAGGATTTTGTAGAGCAGTACAACAGTATCCTGTCAGAGATGAATAAATATTATTATGCTGATTCTGCCAGAGACTATGATCCTTTGACGGATGATCAGAAAAAGGAAATGTCTGATGATGAGATAGAAAAGTGGGAGACTAAGATCAAGGATTCACTGTTGCGTCGGGACAGCACACTGGAGGGGATTCTTCAGACCATGCGTTCAACAATCTCAGGCACAAGTGTAACAGCTTCCAATGGTAAGAAATACTCATTAGCCAATCTTGGTATTACCACAGGAAAGGATTACAAGGAGTATGGACTTCTTCACATAAAGGGTGATGAAGATGACGAGGACTATGCAGATTCCAATAATGATCTTCAGGATCTGATCAATGAGGATCCGGATGTAGTACAGGAGGTTATGTCTTCCGTTATTTCTACTCTTTACAATAATTTAAACAAAAAGATGGGAACCACTACTATGAGTAGTGCTTTGACCTTCTATAATGACAAGGAAATGACAAAGCAGCTGACACAGTACAAGAAAGATATCAAAAACTGGGAGACAAAGCTGTCGGATATGGAGGAGCGTTATTACAAGCAGTTTACAGCTATGGAGAAATCTCTGTCAAAGCTTCAGTCACAGCAGAGTTCTTTGGCAAGCTATCTGGGATCATGATACATATCGTATATTTTCTGAATGTTCAGTCTGATCAGAGGGCAGAGCATTCAGAAATAATAAAATAGCAGGGTGTGAGTTTTCTAAAAAGGCACATGACTGTTGGAAAATGGAGTGAAGCTATGGCAACATACAACAAGGCAGCACGGTTATATCAGAAAAATGCAGTAGA
>CAKRHL010000220.1 GCA_934338765.1 uncultured Lachnospiraceae bacterium
GCTGCGAGGGTCTGGTGATCCGGGAGGCAGACGGGACTCTGGGAACGGTACAGGCAGGATATACGGTATTTGCCTGCGGCGGCCTGGGTGGTCTTTATAAGCATTCTACCAATTTTCGTCATATTACCGGAGATGCCTTGGCAGTTGCACTTCGTCATGGAATTGAAATGGAGCATATTGATTATATCCAGATCCATCCGACGACGCTTTATTCGGAGAAGCCGGGGCGTCGTTTCCTGATTTCTGAATCGGTTCGGGGAGAGGGAGCGATCCTCCTCAATAAAAAGGGAGAGCGTTTTGTGGATGAGCTTTTGCCGAGAGATGTGGTGACAGCGGCGATCCATAAGCAGATGGCTGAGGATGATATGCCGTATGTGCGGCTTTCTTTGGAACGGATTCCGGAGGAGGAGATCCGCAGTCATTTTCCAAATATCTGTCAGCGCTGTCTGGAGGAAGGTTATGATGTGACAAAGGAGCCGGTACCGGTTGTTCCCGCACAGCATTATTTTATGGGTGGTATTAAAGTGAATCTGTCCAGCATGACTTCCATGGAACGTCTTTATGCGGTGGGTGAGACCTCCTGTAACGGAGTTCATGGTGCAAACCGTCTGGCAAGCAATTCCCTTCTGGAGTCCATGGTATTTGCAGATCGTTGTGCAAAGGAGATTACAGAGAAAAAGCTGCCGGAGCCAAAGGATATTGACAAAATGGCAGATCTGTCAGCCTATGAGGATCTGGAGAAGTTAAAGGCAGATTATAAACAGTTAGTATTAGATGAGATAGAAAAGGAGAAAAAGAGACATGAGTGATACAACATTTATGAAGATGAATGCGGATCGTTATATCCGTCTGGCACTGGAGGAGGATATTACAAGTGAGGATATTTCCACCAATTGTGTGATGCCGGAGTACCAGAAGGGACAGGTGGATCTGATCTGCAAGCAGGACGGAGTGATCTGTGGTCTGTGGGTTTTTCAGAGAGTATTTGAGCTTCTGGACGATACGGTTGCTTTTGATATGAAGGTGAAGGAGGGAGACTTCGTTCATGCCGGAGATCTCATGGCAGTTGTCACAGGAGATATCCGCACACTTTTGTCCGGAGAGAGAACAGCGCTCAATTATCTTCAGAGAATGAGTGGAATTGCCACATATACTCATGAGATCGCAGTGCTTCTGGAGGGCAGCAGTACGACTCTTCTGGATACCAGAAAGACTACGCCGAATATGCGTTTGTTTGAAAAGTATGCCGTAAAGGTGGGCGGTGGCAGCAATCACCGTTATAATCTGTCGGACGGTGTGATGCTCAAGGACAACCATATTGGTGCGGCAGGAAGCATCACAAAGGCTGTTCAGATGGCGAAGGCATACGCATCCTTTGTACATAAGATCGAGGTTGAGGTGGAGACGTTAGATCAGGTGAAGGAAGCAGTAGAGGCAGGTGCTGATATTATCATGCTGGATAATATGACGCCGGATAAAATGAAAGAGGCAGTGAAGCTGATCGATGGACGGGCACTGACAGAGTGCTCCGGTAATGTCAACAGAGAGAATATCCGGAATATGATCGACGTAGGTGTGGACTATGTGTCCAGCGGTGCACTGACCCATTCCGCTCCGATCATGGATATTTCACTGAAAAATCTTCATGCGATTTAGAGCAATAGATAAGGATCGAGATATAAATTTATACAGGGCATATGTTGATAGAGAAGCCTGCGGCAGAAGCAGGACCGGAGACGAAAACATAGCTTTCGTCGGAAAAGAGGAGAAAATGCAGGAGACAAATGTAGAACAGTTAAAAAAAGAGATACTGGTGTTAAAGGAAAAGCGGGATGCGGTGATTCTTGCGCATTATTATGTAGACGGTGAGGTTCAGGCAATTGCGGATTATGTGGGAGATTCCTATTTCCTGAGCAAGCTTGCCATTGAGTTAAAGGAGCAGACGATCATATTCTGTGGTGTATCCTTTATGGGAGAGAGTGCCAAGGTACTCAATCCGGGCAAAAAGGTTGTGATGGCGGATGAATTTGCGGACTGCCCCATGGCACATATGGCTGAGGTGGCAAAGATTGAGGAAGTGCGTAAAGAGTGGGATGATGTAGCGGTTGTCTGTTATGTAAATTCCACCTCCGAGCTGAAAGCACATTCCGATGTCTGCGTGACATCTTCTAATGCCATCAAGGTGGTACGTAATCTCAAAGAAAAAAATATCTATTTCATTCCGGATGAAAATCTGGGACGTTATGTGGCAAAGCAGCTTCCGGAGAAGCATTTCATTTTCAATGACGGATTCTGCCATGTACATAAAAGCATTCATGCCGATGAGCTGTTAAAGGCAAAGGGGGCACATCCGGAGGCTAAGGTACTGACCCATCCGGAATGTACCGGAGATGTGCTGGAGCTTTCGGACTTCATTGGAAGTACCTCGCAGATCATCGACTATGCGACAGAGAGTGATGCAAAGGAGTTTATCATCTGCACGGAGATGGGTGTCTTTTATGAGCTGGCACAGAAGAATCCGGACAAGAAATTTTATTCCGTAGGACATCGTCAGTTTTGTCCGAATATGAAAAAGATTACGCTGGAAAAGGTGAAAAATGCATTGGAAACACTGCAGCCGGAAATGATCGTGGATCCGGAGATTGCAGAAAAATCCTGCAAGCCATTGGAGAAGATGTTGGAGCTGGCAGCAAAGTAAAAGGGCAACGGAGGTTATCCAATATGTTTGGTTTGATTGATAAGCTGGAGAAAGAGGAATGTCTGGAGCGTGAGGAGTGGATCACGCTCCTTTCTGCGTACGGGGATGAGGAGTTACGAAATTATGCTGCACAGAAAGCAAGAAATGCGGCACAGGCAGTTTTCGGAACGGATATCTATGTCCGTGGTCTGATCGAGTTTAGTAATTACTGTAAAAATGACTGCTATTATTGTGGGATTCGCCGCAGCAATCAGAGGGCAGACCGTTACCGGTTGTCGAAGGAGGATATCCTGGCATGCTGTGAGGAGGGCTGGGAGCTGGGATTTCGCACTTTTGTGCTGCAGGGCGGAGAGGATGGCTTCTACCGGGATGAATGGTATGAGGAGCTGATCCGTGAGATCAAGGAGAAATATCCGGCATGTGCCATCACGTTATCGGTAGGGGAGAGAAGCAGAGAAACGTACCGCAGGTGGTATGAGGCAGGGGCAGACCGTTATCTTCTGCGTCATGAGACGGCAGATGATGCCCATTACCGCACCATGCATCCGGTGGAAATGTCTCCGGTTCACCGGAAGGAGTGTCTTTATGCCCTGAAAGAGATCGGTTATCAGGTGGGATGCGGTTTTATGGTGGGCTCTCCGGGACAAGGTCCGGAGCAGCTGGCACAGGATATGGAGTTTATTCATGAGCTGAAGCCTCATATGGTAGGAATCGGTCCTTTTGTACCGGCAGCAGGGACGCCGTTTGCCGGGGAGGAACAGGGAAGTCTGGAGCTGACTTTGTTTATGCTGAGTTTACTGCGGCTTCAGGAGAAAAGAGTACTGCTTCCGGCAACCACGGCACTGGGAACCATTCATCCTCTGGGGCGTGAAATGGGGATACAGGCGGGAGCCAATGTCGTGATGCCGAATCTGTCACCGGTGGCGGTGAGAAAGAAGTATGCCCTGTATGATCACAAGATCTGCACCGGAGAGGAGGCGGCAGAATGTCGTGGCTGTCTCAACCGCCGAATGGAATCCATCGGTTACCGGATCGTTACGGACCGGGGGGATTCACCATATTCGAACATATGTACTTGAAAAACGAAATAAAACATGCTATGATATCGTAATCAGAAACAAATGGAAATGTTTATGACTTGTATCCGGATGCAAGGGGCATCCGGCAGAAAGGCATGGTTTATTATGGCAAAGCACGAAGAGTTAAAAAAATATATAAAGATCCGTAAGGCGGCAGAGCACAATCTCAAGGAGATCGATCTGGACGTGCCGAGAGACGAGTTTGTTGTGTTTACAGGACTTAGTGGATCGGGGAAGTCTTCTTTGGCGTTTGATACGATATATGCAGAGGGACAGCGTCGTTATATGG
>CAKRHL010000221.1 GCA_934338765.1 uncultured Lachnospiraceae bacterium
CTGCTTCACAGGCGGTACTCATACCAACAGCATCGGCACCGAGAGTCTTGCACATCTGTACCTCTGCGGGGGATTCATAGTTTGGACCGGTAAGCTGGATATAGACACCCTCCTGCAGTGGAATTTCCAGATGACCGGCTGTACGGCGGATCACATGGCGGAGCTTCTGATCATAGATATCACTCATATCGGGAAAACGAACTCCGAGCTCGTCAATATTTGGCCCGATCAGTGGGGAAGGGACAAAGCTGGAGATCTGATCCCGGATCAGCATAAAATCTCCGGCGTGAAAGTTTTTGTTAATCCCTCCGGCGGCATTGGTCAGGAAAAGAACCTTTGCACCCATTAATTTCATCAGTCGGATCGGAAGCACTACATCGCTGATGGGATAGCCTTCATAATAGTGAACACGCCCCTGCATACAGACCACGGGAACATTCTCCACATAGCCGAAAATATACCGTCCCTGATGACCGGGTACGGTAGAAACCGGGAACCCGTCTATGTCGCAGTAATCCAGAGTTGCTTCAATCTTTATTTTGGAAGCATAATTTCCGAGACCGGAGCCCAGAACCAGAGCAATTTCCGGTGTGAAACGGATTTTCTTTTGAAAACAATCAAAGCATTTCATGAGTTTATCATAGACCATATTCATAATCATCACCATACCTTTCGTAAGTCTGTCCAAAAAAAGGGATAGAAGGACAGATTGTGACCGGGAAAAAGAATCCTGGAAACCAACAATAATATAGTTATATTGTACCCGTTGGCAGCAGAAAAGTAAATGCCTGTATCATGGCAGAAATATAGCAGATTCGTTGACATTGTAAAACAAAAGATATATAATTCTTTTTATACAAAAGGTTCTTGTTTATGGGAAGGGATAGAAAGAGATGACTGATACCAAAAAGAGAAAAAACATTGTAGTATATCTTCCACAGATATATGCAGAATATGTTTCGGAACTTCGTCATTCCATTGAGAGAACAGCAAAAGAACGCGGATATCGTCTGCTGTTTTTTACATGTTTTGGGGATAACAGTAATATAGGCATTGAGGAAGCAACTAATATCAGGTACGACGAGGGAGAGCGAAGCGTTTTTCGTCTGGCAGATCCGGATGCGGCAGATGGGGTACTCCTTTTATATGATGCATTTGCCAGATCGCAGTATGCAGAGATCAATAATCTGATCAAAAATCGTTATCATTGTCCTGTGATCAATTTTCGAACGCCGATGGATATAGAGATTGATCATGTACACAATATCTATGTGGATGACAGCGAGGCTTTTGCGGAAATGATCCGTCATTTCATTGAAAAGCATCACTGTACGAGGGTGGATCTGGTAACCGGTCCCCAGGATAATCCACATTCGATGTTCCGGCTGGACATTTACAAGAAGGTCATGGAGGAGAATCATCTGCCGGTGGAGAAGGAGCGGATACACTGGGGTAACTTCTGGAAAAACTGTGGCCAGGGGATTGTAGAGGAGATTTTGTCTTCCGGAAAGGAGCTTCCGGAAGTGATTGTCTGTGCCAATGATTATATGGCGATTTCAGTGATCCGTGCGTTGGAGACGCATGGGATCAAGGTGCCGGAACAGATTCTTGTGTCCGGTTATGATGATGTGGCAGAGGGGCGTTTTTGTGATCCATCGGTCACAACGGTCCGTCAGCCGATGCGGCAGATGGGAAAAGTGGCAATTGATATTCTGGAACGGATCTGGAATGGAGAAGAGATTTCCAAGGATACATATCTGCCGGAGGAGATTGTATTTCGCCAGTCCTGCGGCTGTGGTGCAAACGGTGGTGATGAGGATGGCCAGTATGCCACAAAGCTCAGTACAGAGCTTGACAAGGTATTGTATCTGGAAACAGCGGCATCTGCGATGATTACCATGCTTGCCAATGCAAAGGATCTGAAAGCTTTTACACAGTGTCTGCAGAAATATGTACTGCGGGAGACAGGATTTAAGAGTTTTGCCTTGTGTCTGGCAGATCACTGGGAGCAGCAGCTTCCATTACCGGAGACGTCCTATGGCAGGAGCATGTGTATGGTGGATATGGTGATGGGAATCTATAAGTCACGCATTCTGGAACCACAGAGATTTCCGGCATGTCAGCTGATACCGGGAGTCTTTATAAAGGATGAGGATCCGGTTTATATTATTCCACTCCATTATCTGCAATATTATATGGGATATGTGGTTTTGCAGGTCGATTATGATCTGGTATCCAATGTCAATATCAAATCATGGTTTATTCATCTGGACAGTGCATTGGAAAATTTCCGTATGAAGCAGCGGCTTCATCAGGTAGCAGAGGAGTTAGAGTCTCTTTATGTCAGAGATACACTGACGGGACTGTATAACCGCCGTGGTCTGGAGAAGTTTGGAGAGAAGATGTGTGAGGACTGTGTCCGTAATAATGGACAGTTTATGATCATGGAGATTGATATGGATGGCCTCAAGCAGGTAAATGACCAGTATGGCCATGAGGAAGGAGATGTCTGCATTACTACGATCGCCAATGCCATGATGTATGCTGCAAAGGAAGGAGAAATCTGTATCCGTTCCGGTGGGGATGAGTATGTGGTGATTGGAAAGAATTATTCCGATGAAAAGGTTGAGAAGTATATGAAGTGTTTTCAGGAGTTTATTGACAGTGCCAATGAATCTTTAAATAAACCATATACGATCGGTGCAAGTCTTGGGTATTATATGGGGGTGCCGGATGGCAAACGTACCGTAGAGAATTATCTGAGAATTGCAGATGATAAAATGTATGAAAATAAAAAACAAAGAAAGGCAAAATCCCATCCCGGAGTGGAGATCCGGTGATCACCATTCCGGGGAGAACAGCAGAACCTAGTTCTCCGCAAGATTTTCCCATTCTTCCATAAGAACAAGGAGGCGTTCGTCGTTGGCTTCCTTTTCCGATGCGAGTTTCTGGAGCAATGCGATATTTGTCCCATTTTTGGGATCGGATAATTGTTCATCCAGAGACTCGTTTTTTCTTTCCAGTTCCGCAATTTCTTTTTCGACTTTATTTAGTGCATTCTGCTTTTTGCGGAGGCGTGCCTGTTCCTCCTTCTGCTGCTGCCAGGTAAGCTTGGAGTCGGAGGCAGTATCTGCTGGCTGGCCGGCTGTGTCAATGACCGGGGCAGTCAGCTGTGCCTGTTCATTGGCTTCCTTTTTCTCCAGATAATAATCGTAATTACCGATGTAATTCACAAGCTGCTTCCGGGTCAGATCCAGAATACGGGTTGCGGTGCGGTTGATAAAATAACGGTCGTGAGAAACGTATAAAACAGTTCCTTCAAAATGATTGACCGCACGCTCCAGAATTTCCTTGGAATCAATGTCCAAATGGTTGGTCGGCTCGTCCAGGATCAGAAAATTGGCATCGGAGAGCATCAGCTTGGCAAGGGAAACACGTCCTCTCTCGCCACCGCTGAGCTTGGAAATCTGCTTGAATACATCGTCCTCCGTAAAGAGGAATGCAGCAAGAATATTGCGGATCTCGGTATTGGTCATGGTCGGATAATCATCCTGCAGTTCCTCAAAGATCGTCTTTTCTCCGTGAAGTACCTGATGAGCCTGATCGTAGTAGCCGATCTCTACATTGGTTCCCAGACGCACGGTACCGCCGTCGGCCTCCACCAGATTGTTGATGATCTTCAGGATCGTTGTTTTACCGGAGCCATTGTCTCCAATGATGGCAACACGTTCTCCACGCTTTAACTCAAAGCTGATGTCCGTAAAAAGGGTCTCTGTATCAAAGGATTTGCTCAGATGTTCGATCGAGAGAACATCATTGCCGCTCTGGATCCTCGGGGAAAACAAAAGGTTCATGCGGGTATTTTCTTCTACCGGTTTCTCCAGACGTTCTATTTTGTCTAACTGTTTCTCACGGCTTTCGGCACGCTTGATGGATTTTTCCCGGTTAAAGGATTTTAATTTGGCGATGACTGCTTCCTGATGTTTGATCTCTGCCTGCTGGTTCATATACTGCTTCATCTGGGTATCTAACATCGCCTGTTTCTTTTCGGAAAACTG
>CAKRHL010000222.1 GCA_934338765.1 uncultured Lachnospiraceae bacterium
GGATTACCCTGGAGGGACAGGAGGAAATACGGAAGCAGCTATATCCGGCAGGAACAGAGATTACCCGGAAGAACCCGGGAAAAACCGCCGTTCTTTCCATGCTTCCCAGTGCGGCATTTACGGTTCTTGAGGAAGCACATAATGGAAAAGTCGTATTTACACTGCTTGGCGGAGGTCTTGGTCATGGCGTGGGCATGAGCCAGAATGGTGCCGGAGTCATGGCAGACAAGGGAAAGGATTATCAGGAAATACTAAAGCATTATTACAGTCATTGTGAGGTGAGGTAGGGCATACTGTTGATCTGATTTGCCGGGTCAGTTCAGAAAACGGCGGATCATTTCGTTGAGCCAGCCCCCAAAGAACAAGATATACATGCAGGCATAAAGCCATACCATCAGAAGTGCGATGGTGGTCATGGTGCCGTAGATGGATGAATAATTGCTGATATGATCCACATAAAAAGAATAAAGATAAGAAAATCCAAGCCAGCCGATCGTAGCGGTGATGGCACCGGGAAGCTGGCTGATAAAGGTGACACGCGTCGGTGTGATTGAGCTGCCGGAAACGCCATTGGATGGAACGTACTCTGCTACATAGCCGTGCAGCTTGTGGTTGGGGATCAGGACATACATGCCCGTAAAGAAAAGGAGCATAATAAAAAATCCCACCGTAGAACGGAAGCTGATGATCGGAAGCAGGATATGTGTCAATAATGGAAAGATTTTGGTAATACGAAGGAAAAGCTGATTACCAAATACAAGGAGAACCAGAGTGGCGATGATCAGCAGAGCAAAAAGCAGTGTATAGATCATTGCCCAGAGACGCAGCGTGAAGTATCCCCGGGTTTCCGGAATTTTATATACTGAGTTTAATCCATAGATAATGGACAAAAAGGATTTGGACCCGAGCCACAGTGCCGCGATCACAGTTACCGGCAGCAGGGATGAAGTCTGTGCTGTGTAGATATCATTGATGATATCTGCCATAAAGTCACGAAAGGACTCCGGAAGAAATGCCTCCACCGCGGTAAAAAGAAGGTCCGGGGACAAGGGCAGACGCTGCAATAAAACCAGCATAAACATAATGAACGGAAAAAAGGACAGGATCATCATAAATGCGGCCTGTCCCGCATAGGCAGATACAGCGGTATCCATAAGATTAAAGCCAAGAAGCTTTCCTTTGCGGTAGATTACCTGTGGGACAGCCTTTGGTTCTTCATTCCACTGTTCCTTCAGGCGTAGCAGGATATCACGGATCTTATTTAGATTCTTACTTTCTTTCATCTCTTTTCCTCATTTCTTACGGTGTCAAAAGCTTGTAATTGCCGGAACGTAACACGTCATACAGATCATGAGTGCAGGTTACTGTGGCGGTTGTTTCAATGCCTCCCTTTGCCACATCTTCCATCTCGTGGAAATCGCTTCCGGAGGATTGGATCATATGAAACTTTTCAGTCCATTGCCGGGCCAGTTCATTCCGGTTGTTGTGCCTTGGATTGCCGTTGTAGCTTTCGGCACCGTCCAGATTGGCAGGATCGGCCGGATTACAGTAGGTACGGTATGGATGTGCCTGCAGCAGTAATATGTCATGTTCCCGGCAAAGGGCGTGAAGCCCGGCCAATGTCATTTCATGGATCGAAGGGTGTGCAAGGATAAACTTCTCTGTTATGCCATAAAGGAGATAATCGTTGGGACTGCCGGGTAGATTTACTTCTGCGCCCAAAAGCACTGTGAATCCAATCCTGTCTCCGGCTGCCTTTGCTGTCCGGTATCCGTTTAAGAAATACTGTGCATAAATATCGGCTGTACCGGCTCCGCTTCGTTCCTGTGCCCATTTGCAATAATGGTCAGTGATCACAATGGCGTCGTAGCCTGCATGCCGGTACAAAGAGGGGATACTGTCCGCGGAAACATTGGCACAGGGGCTTGCCTCGCTGGTGTGTGCATGCATCTCTATTTTCATAAGTAAAAACCTCGTTTTCTGTGAATTTCGTCTATCAGCGTTATCCTATCATTTTATGGAAAGCTTGTCAAAAATATGCGAAAAATATATACTATATACAGAGCGGAAATGAGAACAAACACATCCGCAGATCAAATAAAAGAGAGAGCAGTCGAAATGCGTCTGCAGAATGGAGGAAATAAATATGCATAGTTTTCAGAAGTTTACACCGGATATGATGGAGTGCAATCCGTTTGACAAGATCGGAAAGGAATGGATGCTCGTAACCTCAGGCAATGAGGAGAAGGTCAATACCATGACAGCATCATGGGGAGGCATGGGAGTTATGTGGGGCAAAAATGCTGCCTTTATCGTGATCCGTCAGAGCCGTTACACCAAAGAGTTTATAGACCGTGAAGGGACCTTTTCTCTTTCCTTTTTGGGAGAAAAACACCGCAATATGCTGAAATATCTGGGGACAGTATCCGGCCGCACGGAGGATAAGATCAAAGAGGCCGGGGTGGAGATCGACTATGAGCACGGTGTGCCTTATGTGGATCAGGCAGGTCTCGTGCTGATCTGTAAGGCAATGTCTGCCACAGAGCTCAAGCCGGGGGAGTTCCTTGATCCGGAGATTGACGAAAAGTGGTATGCAGATAAGGATTATCATACATTATATATTGCGGAGATCACAGATTTTCTCGCACGCTGATCATGTCAAAAATGTGATCAAAATATGGCAGAAATCCGGCAGGTTTGTGTCAGGAATATGACAAGATTAAAATAGAATAAATCTATTGTAAATAGAAAAAACAATTACACATAAAATGTAGTTTAGAGCCGAATTTTCCGTTATTTTCCATGGATTTTACATCTATTATAATTGACATGAAAATGTGAGTGTGCTATTATGAATTTGCAAATTTACATACTTATTAAGGAGGCAATACAATGAGATTATCAAATGTAGCAAAAAGAGTATTTTCCGTTGCATTAGCAGCAACTGTTGCAGCATCTTCTATTGTTGCTGTACCACAGGTTTCCAAGAAGGCTGACGCTGCATCCAGCGCAACAGCATATCTTTGCTTCGCAAGCAAGAGCTATAATGGTGTACTTTCAAACCACGATGACTCAAACCGCAGCAAGGGTGTTATGAATGGAAACAAGAAGGCATCCATCAAGGGTATCAAGGTTTCCAACGCAACGATCAAGAAAGGCAGCTTCACTGTGACTGTAACAGCTTCCGGTGCAAAGCTGAAATCCTTTGCAAAAGATGGTGGCTGGAACAGCATTTATGTTGATACAAGCCTTGCAGGTAAGGATAAGAAGAAGCTCAAAGTAAAATCTGCAACATTAAAGATTGACGGTTCTACTGTAAAGACAATCAAGAACCCTACACTTACTCCGGATCCGGGTGTAAAGTCCGGTAATACACAGGTCATGGTTGTTAATACATGGAATAAGTATTCTGAGAAGAAGTACAAAGCAGCAAGCTGCAAGAAGATGCCTAAGAAGAGCATTTCTGTTACTATCTCCGGTACATTAAAATAATTCATTATTTTATTAACCGGATCAGAAGGTAAATATGTTTTTTGATTGTTATTCTATAATATAAAGAGCCCCGGAGCAGTGGGAGAGTATTCTTGCTCCGGGGTTCTTTTTTGCTTATGGGGAGAGACTGATTTTCATCCTTTTGTCGTGAAATTTCACCGGATATGTAAGGACATATGGTTATTGTGTATTTTCGGAATATATAGCATATAACAAAGCAAACGCTTTCAGGTATCATGCGGCAAACGCCTGAGAATAAGACTGCTGTATCATTTCTCCCGATTCTTTAATAAACGAAAGAACGATTTCCCAGTATAAGTCGAGTAATGCCCTGCTTCACCAACAGGAACGGGATATCCTGAAATCATGGACGGAGGGAAATATTAAGATCGCACTGATCGGCTTTGAAAATCAGACGGAGCCTGAAAAACAGATGCCATCACAGTTGATACCGCTGCCGGTGTCCTCAAGGTAACGGTCGAGGAATTTAAGAAATATTTATAATAATTGCAAAAAACACCGCTGGTTCAGATAAATCCGGACCAGCGGTGAAA
>CAKRHL010000223.1 GCA_934338765.1 uncultured Lachnospiraceae bacterium
ATGTTTGAGAGAGTTTATCATTTATGTGGAAAGGTTTGGTTATCAATATGAAAAATGGAATCGAGATCAGATGGCATGGCCGTGGCGGTCAGGGAGCAAAGACAGCAGCACTTCTGTTGGCTGATGTTGCATTCAAGACAGGACAGAATGTACAGGGATTCCCGGAGTATGGTCCGGAGCGGATGGGAGCCCCGATCACGGCATATAACCGTATCAGCTCTGATAAGATCCGTGTTCATTCCAATATATATCACCCTGATTATGTAGTAGTGGTAGATGAGACATTGCTGGCATCCGTGGATGTTACAGCAGGTCTGAAAAAGACGGGAGCTATTATTATCAATACGCCGAAATCCAAAGAGGAAGTGATGGACGAGCTGGGAGGCTATGAGGGCAGAGTTTATACCGTAGATGCCAGAAAGATTTCCGTGGAGACATTGGGAAAGAACTTCCCGAATTCACCAATGCTTGCAGCAGCAGTTGCTGTCAGCAGTATTATGCCGAGAGAGAAGTTTATTCATGAGATGAGAGCTTCATACCAGCATAAATTTGCCAAGAAGCCGGAGGTGATTGACGGCAATATGAAGGCTCTGGAGCGTGCTTATGACGTGGTGGAGGAAGCTGTTGAGGAGTACAACCAGATGGCATCCTAATAGCAATTTACAGATATAGAAACGGAGAAAACAATGAGAACAGATATTACCAAGATTAACGAGAAATCTCCTCATACCGAACTCACGGAAGGGTTGATGGTATTTGCCGGTGGAACATCCAAGCTGTTCCAGACAGGAGAGTGGAGAACAAATACACCGGTTTTTCATGAGGATTTATGTAAACAATGTCTTTTATGTGCGCCGGTCTGTCCGGACGGAAGCATTCCGGTAAAGGATGGCAAGCGAGGGGCATTTGATTATGATCACTGTAAAGGCTGCGGAATCTGCGAGAGAGTATGCCCGTTTGGTGCAATCGAAATGAAGGAGGGAAACACGAATGGCAATTAAAGAGCGTATGTCAGGAAATGAAGCGGTGGCTTATGCCATTCGTCAGGTGAATCCGGATGTTATGCCGGCATTCCCGATCACACCATCGACAGAGATTCCGCAGATGGTATCTACATATATTGCAAACGGAGAGATAGATACAGAGTTTATCCCGGTAGAGAGCGAACATTCTTCCATGAGTGCTGCGATAGGAGCAGAGGCAGCAGGTGCGAGAACTTTGACCGCTACTTCTTCCGCAGGACTGGCACTGATGTGGGAGGAACTTTTGCTGGCTGCATCCAACCGTATGCCGCTGGCATTAACGCTGGTAAACCGTACACTTTCCGGACCGATCAATATCAACTGCGATCATTCCGACGGAATGGGAGCCAGAGATACAGGGTGGATCCAGATCTATGCAGAGAATAATCAGGAAGCTTATGATAACTTTATTCAGGCGTACCCAATTGCGGAGGATGCCAGAGTGCATCTGCCGATCATGATCTGTCAGGATGGTTTTATTACCAGTCATGCCGTAGAGAATATTGAGCTTCTGGAGGACGAGCTGGTCAAGGATTTTGTTGGAGAATACGAGCCGGAGGAGTATCTTTTGAATCCGGGGAAACCGATCGCGGTGGGACCATATTCCATTTCTAACTATGCTATGGAAGCCAAAAAGAATCAGGAGATCGCTTTGGAGAATTCCAAGGAGGTGATCCTGGAGGTGGCAGAGAAGTTTAAAAAGCTCTCCGGCAGAGGCTTTGGCCTTTTTGAGGAATACCGCACCGAGGATGCCGATTATATCATGCTTTTGATGGGGTCTGCTGCAGGAACAGCAAAGCAGGCTGTGGATGAGATGAGAGAGCAGGGCAAAAAGGTTGGTGTCTTAAAGCTTCGTGTGTTCCGTCCGTTCCCTGCAAAGGAGATTGCGGAAGCATTAAAGAACTGCAAGGCAGCAGCAATCATGGACCGCTGTGAGAGCTACAATGGCAACGGAGGTCCGCTGGGAAGTGAAGTGACCGCCGGTTTGTTCCGCCATAAGGTGATGATCGAGGCAGTCAATTATATTTATGGTCTGGCAGGACGTGATTTTACCGTCAGCGATGCCGTTCATGTCTTTGAGGAGCTTGCAGATGTCGTAGAGAACGGTAAAGAGGTTGAGCAGTTCCAGTACATCCGTTTACGGTAAGAAGAGCCATCAGATTAAGGAGAGAAAATATGAGCGATTACAGTTTGAAAAATATAATGAATAAGCCGGAACGTCTGGCACCGGGACATCGTATGTGTGCCGGATGCGGCGCGACCATTGCTGTGCGTGCCGTGCTCCGTGCCCTGCATGAGGATGATCATGCCGTGATCGGCAATGCCACAGGATGTCTGGAGGTTTCTTCCTTTATGTATCCATATACCGCCTGGGAGGACAGTTATATCCATAATGCCTTTGAGAATGCAGGAGCTACGTTAAGCGGCGTAGAGACGGCTTATAACGCTCTCAAAAAGAGAGGGAAGCTTCCGGAGGATGAGACCTTTAAGTTTATTACCTTTGGTGGTGACGGCGGTACCTATGATATTGGTTTCCAGTCCCTTTCCGGAGCAATGGAGCGTGGTCATGATATGGTATATGTATGCTATGACAACGGTGCTTACATGAACACAGGAATTCAGCGTTCTTCTGCAACACCGATGTATGCGGATACCACGACCACACCGGTAGGAAAGCAGTCCGATGGTAAAATGCAGAACCGTAAGGATCTGGCAAGTATTATTGCGGATCATGATGTGGCATATGTGGGACAGACCACATTTACCTCTGACTTTAAGGATCTTCACAGCAAGGCAAATAAGGCAATCTACACCGAGGGTCCATGCTTCTTAAATATCATGACGCCATGTCCGAGAGGCTGGAGATATGATACCCCGGATATTATGAAGATCTGTAAGCTGGCGATCGATACCTGCTACTGGCCGATGTTTGAGGTGGATCATGGAAAGTGGAAGCTGACCTACGAACCGAAAAAGAAGCTGCCGATCGAGGATTTCCTTCGTCCACAGGGAAGATTCAAGCACCTGTTTAAGAAAGGCAACGAGGATCTGATCGTACAGTTCCAAGAGGAAGTAGACAGACGCTGGGAAGATCTGTTATATAAATGTGCGAGATAGCGAGGTAAACAATGACACTTCTGACATATCAGGTATTTAAGACGGTGGCAGAGCAGGGAAGCTTCCGTAAGGCAGCGGATATCCTTGGTCTGACACCATCAGCGATCAGTCATGCTGTTTCTGCCATGGAGGGAGAGCTGGGATTTACCGTGCTGAACCGCAGCAAAAACGGTGTCACATTGACAAACTATGGAGAACACTTACTGCCTTATGTCAATGCCGTGTTAAACAGCGACGAGAGCCTGCAGCAGGCAGTATCCGAGTTTAACGGATTAAAGCGTGGTAAGGTGAAGCTTGGCTGCTTTTCCAGTGTGTGTACCAACCGGCTTCCGGATATTATGCGTTCCTTCCAAAAGAAATACCCGGACATTGAGATCGAGGTGTTTCAGGGAACATATGATGATGTGGTGTACTGGCTCAAAAACGGCGTGGTGGATCTGGGATTTCTGTCTACCTCCAGTGCGAAGGATCTGCCGATTGAGCCATTGTGGAGAGATCCTCTTTTATGTATTGTTCCAAAAGGGATGAAAAAGGAGAAGGATACAGACTACATGGATATCGAAGAGATCAGGAATCATCAGTTTGTCACCCAGAGGGAATCCACCGATGCGGATATCCAGAATTTCCTCAAGGAAAATTCCATCAATATCCAGTCCAATTATCATGTGGTGGATGATCTGTCAACGGTCGCTATGGTGGCAAATGGATTTGGTATCTGTCTGATGCCTCAGATGGTTATGCGTGATATTCCTTATGAGGTAGATTGCTATCCGGTACAGCCTTACGCAGAACGTGTGATCGGTCTGGCAACCATTCATCCGGAGTTTATGGCACCGGCGG
>CAKRHL010000224.1 GCA_934338765.1 uncultured Lachnospiraceae bacterium
ATGTTGTACAGTGCCTGTACCAGCATGGAAACCATCATGGGCAGTGACATATTAAAGACCAATTTTCCAATCGGCATCGTCCCCATTTTATTTTCTGTAACAGGGGTAGAATTCTGCTTTTCATTCATAATAATCTTCCATTCCTTTCCACTGAGCTCACAAACTTATTTGGGAGCATTTATCTCTTTACGTCTTGTATGTCCAAATGGTTATTTTATCATGAATCATATTACTTTGGCAACCTTTAACGCTTTTTCTGATAATTAGCACAGAACCGGCAGCCTTCTTTCCCTCCGATACAGCTGACGCAGTCTCCACAATCTGAAAGAATATCTTCTCTGCTGACCAGATACATCCCCACAATGCTCATTACAGGATCCATCTTTTCATCACTCCACCGGATGCCAAGCTTCTCTGCATCCATCAGACCCAGAAGCTTTGGCACCGCTGTAAACTCCATCCCATAAAATCCCGGTCCAAAGGATGGGCTGCAGTAGTGTCTGCTCATAACGCTGTGCTTTCTCTCCAGATACTCCCGGATCCACTCTCTGACCACATCCATACAGGCAATCTGAAAAATCTCCAGATAATACCGGGTCAGCAGGGAGTCTGTTTCCTCCATTTCAAACATTGGCGCATGAAATGTATATAAATATCCCGTTTCGATCCGGCTGCGCTTGATCCGTTCCAATACACTGCAGGATATCTCCTGTCTCCCAAATACAAAATGATCTTCCCGGACACACTCCTTGTCAAAGGGCTGTATCAATACATTCAGACGATACAGATATTTATGCTTTTGCAAAATATCTGTAATACTGCTGATTGCCGTCGCCCTATGCTGCCTATGCATCTCCGGCTCCATCTGCTCCCATGATGCGATCTGCGCCATTCTGTCCCATATCTGTTCCCGCAGATTCCATATATTAATAGATATCTCATCCTCCTGCTGTCCCATCTTTTGCAATACCTTATCATACATATCGGGGCGGTGCACCACCGTGCATCCACTACAGTCCTTGATCCTCCGGCCTTTTGCGCTCAAAATATGATCCGGATGCCCCAGACAGTTCTCCTGCAGATATAGCGGGCAGTAGCAGAACAGACAGTTAAATGCTTCCTCATCCTCAACCTTATGACACGGGAAATATTCACATTGTTTATTCTGAAAAAAACGATAGCTATTGTTCATGACCGGCTCCTTTATTGGATATTTTTTGCCTGAAGCATCGACAGATAACTGATCCTCGTAGTATCCTCCATGGAATACCCCAGTGTCCTGAGCTGCAGTTCGATCATATCCAGTGCTGTCTGCCTTTCCGCCTCTGTTTCTACCATGATCTCCAGCTCCAGATAGGTTCCAAGCCCCTCTACCCGGTCCACACAGGCAACCATATTTTCACTGTACAGATACCTTCTGAGCTTGACCACAGGGCGAACCGGCTGATATCCCAGCAGGATCAGCATTTCTATCATCCCTTCGGCATCCTCAACCGTAATCTCCAGTTCTCTCCGGGACATAGCCGTCTCACCCATTTTCGCCCCCTTGTAGGTGATGCACGCCATCTGTCCCGGACGTCCCCCTGCCAGATTAAAATCCGCATTGAGATAACTTCCCTCCAGACATTCCGTTTTGCGAACACGTAACGCTTCATCCGACTTTTTAAAATCCCTGTCCACTCCATTAAAATATGTATCTGTCTCCCTTACCAGATGACTCTCCACAAATCCATTTTCCTCCAGCTTCTTTAACAGATTCGTCCTATCTGTAACCTTTAATTTGATCTCTACCTCTATCATGTCATTCTCTCCATCCATTGATCATAATACATACACAAATCTATCACACCGATACTCTTTCGAGCGCCATGTGCTGATACCTATCATATCATATTTATCACACAAATACAGCAACAATTCCATGTTTCAAACATTTTGTTGAAAAAAAAACAAAAAAACGATATAGTATAAAGGTGGTTTTTTTACCTGATGTAACACTCAAACTATACAATAGGAAGGATAAAACAATGTGGAAAACAATCAATGATTTACTCGTTCAGATTGATAACCTTGTATGGGGTGTCCCACTTATGGTACTCATCATGGCCGGTGGTATCCTGCTGACTCTCCGTCTTGGTTTTCTTCAGATCAGAAAACTACCATTAGCATTAAAATGGATGGTGAAAAATGAAGAGGAAGGAGAAGGTGAAATTTCCAGCTTCTCCGCACTCTGTACGGCATTAAGTGCTACCATCGGTACCGGTAATATCGTCGGTGTCGCAACAGCCGTAGGCGCCGGAGGCCCGGGAGCTCTTTTCTGGATGATCGCAGCTGCTTTCTTAGGAATGGCAACCAAATTTTCTGAGGGTCTTCTCGCAGTCAAGTATCGTATTGTCGGTGAGGATGGACATAGTCTCGGCGGCCCGTTTTATTATATCGAACAGGGTATGGGCACGAAATGGAAATGGCTTGCCAAGCTGTTTGCCTTTTTCGGCGTATGTGTCGGACTTTTCGGTATCGGAACTTTCAGTCAGGTAAACGGAATTGCCAGTGCTGTTCACGGATTCTTCGATCCAAATAGTAAGCACTGTGTACAGATCTTTTCTCTTGGCCGCTATTCCTGGTCTGTTGTTATAGCATCCCTGATCCTTGCTTTCTGCGTAGCAGCCGTGCTGATCGGCGGCATCAAGCGTATTGCAAGTGTCAGTCAGGTGGTCGTGCCTTTTATGGCTATTATCTATTTCCTTTTTGCTGCAATCCTGATCATTACCAATATCACACAGGTGCCTGCTGCGATCAAGATCATCGTAAAAGCTGCATTTACCCCAAAGGCCGTAACCGGAGGTGCCGTGGGAAGCATGTTTGTGGCAATGCAGAAGGGTGTTGCCAGAGGTATCTTCTCCAACGAAGCAGGTCTTGGCAGCGCACCGATCGCTGCCGCTGCTGCCCAGACAAAGGAGCCTGTCCGTCAGGGTCTCGTCAGCATGACCGGTACATTTATCGATACCATCGTGATCTGTACTCTGACCGGTCTTTCCATCGTACTGACCGGTGCATGGCAGGTAGATGGTCTGGAGGGTGTTGCCGTGACAACATATGCATTCCAGAATGGTCTTCCTTTCCCTGCAGAGTTTTCCGCTTTCATTTTGATGCTGTGTCTTGTATTCTTTGCATTTACCACGATCCTCGGCTGGGATTACTACAGTGAGCGTTGTCTGGAATACTTAAGCGGCGGCAATATGAAGCATGTTAAGATTTACCGCTGGGTATATATTCTGGCAGTATTTATCGGACCTTATATGACGGTCAGTGCCGTTTGGACCATCGCAGATATCTTCAACGGACTGATGGCGATTCCAAATATGATCGCACTCTTTGCTTTAAACGGTGTCATTGTAAAAGAAACAAAAGATTTCTTCCATAGACATGAGCGTGGAGATTTCAATTAATTAAAGTTCCTTTGAAACACACTTCCCCCTTTCCTTACGACTACACAGGGAAAGGGGGATTTTTATTCGTATATTATCCTGCCACATGCCAAAAAAGGGCATAAAAAATCCATCGTCAATAATCGTCCGCAAAACATCTCTCACGGCTTCCGTAAACGATGGAAAAGGCTTATCTTATATTGATCCGGCTCCACTAACAGACACTTGAAATATAATACCGGCCTGTACATATGTCAAGCCGGTACTGTAACCATTCATATTAATTTATGTATTCTCCGTCACACTCTCCTCTGGCCGGAAACAATAAATGCCACCACCAATGCAACTACCAGCAACGGAAATGCTGCCGATAACAGACCTGCCAACAGCATACCGATCAGGATCACCGGCAGAAATACAACAAACGCCACAACCTTTGTC
>CAKRHL010000225.1 GCA_934338765.1 uncultured Lachnospiraceae bacterium
ACCCGGAGGAGGCTGTTTTACTGGGCTATGCCGGCCTCACGGAGGATGATATCAAAAAAGGCATCCGTCAAATGACGGACACCCATATCTTTTCTGCCTCTGCCTTATCCCGCTCTATCTGATCTTTCAGCTCCTCCAAGCTGTCAAACTTCTGCTCCGGCCGCAGGAAATACAAAAAATAAACTGTGATCCGTTTTCCGTAGAGATTACCATCAAAGTTAAGGAGCGTTGTCTCTACACTGACACGATCCGCTCCCACCGTCGGCTTCATCCCCACATTGGTCACTCCCGCATATGTCTGTCCATCTACCTCTACCCGGGTAGCATACACACCATAAACCGGCAATAGCTTCTGCTCCTCCGGCAGCAGGTTGGCCGTGGGCATTCCAATAGTTCTTCCCAGCGCATTTCCATGCATCACTTCGCCACTAACAAAATACGGCTCTCCCAGAAGACCATTGGCGGTCTCGATCCGTCCGTCCGCGAGTTCCCTCCGGATCCTTGTGCTACTGATCACCTCTCCGGCCTCTTTCATCTTTGGAAAAACGCAAAGCTCATAGCCATACTTTTCTGCACCATCTGACAACATGGATACATCGCCAAGACGCCCACTGCCAAAATGAAAATCCTCACCAACGCAGATCAGCTTTGCATCCATACGTTTTACCAGTATCTCCCGGATAAATACCTCCGGAGCCATGATCTTTGTCTCTTCACAAAACGGAAAGATCACTTCCCGTTCCACTCCAAGCCGTTCCAAAAGCATCCTTTTTTCTGTCTCCAGATAAATCTGCTTGTCCTTTAAAATACCATCAAAGGTAAAAACCGTGGAATGCAGCTCTTTCTGTGCCAGGATCCTGTCCAGCAAAAGGCGATGTCCCCGGTGAAAACCATCAAATTTTCCCAAAGACACCGCACTGTTTTCTATTTTAAAATCAAGACCTTTTATGATTTCCATAATAATCTGTCCCTTTCGCCGCCTCTAAAACATCTTGCGTACCCGGAGATCTCTGTCCCCCTTTTGGTACACCGCCTTAAAACAGCCGTTTTCGTCATATACCAAAAACTCCTGCCCCTGAGGCATTTCCCGAAGCGATATCTGCCCCTCTTTTCCGGGACGATCCTGTAAAAAACCAGCCAGCAATGGATTCCCATTGGAAAGCTTCGCAGCAAACTCCTCTTTGATCCGAAATGCCGGGTATTCCGGAAAAAGTGCATCCACCGAAAGGATCCGCTGCTCCAGCTCCTTCTGCCTCATCAATGCTTCGATCTGCTCCAGTGTCAGAGCATCTTCTATAGAAAAGACTCCGACTCTTGTCCTCCGCAAAGACTCCATAGCTCCAAAACAGCCAAGCTTCTCTCCAATATCGTGACACAGTGTCCGGATATATGTTCCTTTGGAACAGGCAACTTCCATCGTAAACAATCCTTCCTTCTGACGATATTCCATCAGATCGATGGAATGGATCCGGATGGACCGGGGCTTTCTCTCCACGGTCTTTCCCTCACGGGCAAGCTCATAGAGTTTTTTTCCGTTGACCTTTAACGCAGAATACATAGGTGGGACCTGAAGCTGATCCCCTAGAAATCCCTCCAAAACGCCCTGAAGCTGTTCTTCTGTGACTCCTGAGAAATCCCCCTGTTTCAAAATCTCTCCTGTCATATCCTGGGTATCAGTGCTTACTCCCAGACGGCAAACTGCCTGATATGTTTTGTCCTTATTGATGAGCAGATCACATACCTTGGTAGCTTTCCCCAGACAAACCGGAAGCACACCGACCGCCTCCGGGTCCAGTGTGCCTGTATGACCGATCTTTTTCTGATGAAGGATTCCCCGCAGCTTGGCTACCACGTCGTGGGAAGTGAATCCTTTTTCTTTATAAACATTGATAATGCCATCCATTCCGTTTTCTCCTCTATGACACTTCTGTTTTTCTATGCCGTACAAAGCGGTACGCTATCCTTTTATTCCATCTGAAACTCAATATGTTCCGTAATGTTATTGACCACATCATGCAGCGATCCCCGCATGGTACATCCGGCTGCCTTCACATGACCGCCTCCGCCAAAATAAACGGCGATCCTGCTGACATCTACAAAAGTATTGGAGCGCATGCTGACCTTATACAACTGGTCATCGATCTCCTGTAACAAAAGTGCCACCTCTACGCCCTTCGTTACACGAAGCTGATCAATGATCCCTTCGATATCCTCCGTCTGTGCCCCGTAAAACTCCAGCATCCTCCGGGTCACTGTGGCAACGATCACACGTCCCTCCATAAGACGCATACTGGTGAGCAGAGTCCTTCCTAACAGCTGGGTCTGGGTATATGTTCTCTGATAAAAACACTCATCAATATATTTCCAGAATGGAACGCCTTTTTCCATCAGACTTCCGGCAATCTCCATAGTCTTTTTGGATGTACTTGAATACCGGAACACCCCCGTATCCATAATAATGCCAATATAAATCGCCTCTGCAATCGGAAGGTCGATCAGCTCCTCCTCCATCAGTCCGTAAAGAACCTCACAGGTGGAACTGCTGCCGGCTTCCACAAAATTTTCCATGGCATACCCCAGATTGCTGACATGATGATCAATACATGCCGTCCGTGCGGCTGTATCAAACAGATGCTCTGCCTCTCCCAGCCTGTCTTTGGTGCTGCTGTCCAGTGACAGAAACAGATCTACCGGCTGATTGGGAAGCTGCGACACAAATATTGTATGCTCCGGATCCAGAAAGCGATATACCTCCGGAACCTTTTCTACGTAGGCATCGATCTGTGCCTCCGGATAAATTTTCTTCAGATACAGATATGCAGCGACGGCTGCTCCTACGCAATCGCCATCCGGGCGGAGATGTCCTGCAATAAGAATTGTTTCTGCACCCTGTGCAATTTCTCTTAATCCTGTCATCTGATAACCGCCTTCCTGCTTTTTACTGTTCTTCTTTCTTTAATTCATCAATTTTCTTTGACATATTGATTCCGTACTCAATGGAATCATCCATCACAAAGGTGAGCTCCGGTGTATTACGGAGATTCAGCTGTTTTGCAAGCTGAGACCGGATATGGGAAGACGCACTGAGAAGCCCCTGGTGAGTCCTTTCCCTGTCCTCATCATCTCCAAGTACACTTACAAACACCTTTGCAAACTTCAGATCCGGTGTAACCTCTACCGAGATCACAGAGGTCATCGGATGAATCCTCGGATCCTTGATGTCCTGAGCAATGATCTTGCTCAGAACCCTCTGTACCTCCCCGTTCATACGGGAATATTTAATACTGTTTTTTTTCATATATAACTCCATTCTGCCATAGAAGTGCTGTTACACTATCTAGGCACCTCAACCATAATATAAGCCTCGATCTGATCGCCCTCCTGCAGATCATTGAAATCCTGAGCAACGATACCACACTCATATCCGGCTGCCACTTCCTTCACATCGTCCTTGAAACGCTTCAGGGATGCCATCTCACCCTCGAAGATCAGCTCGCCCTCACGGGTAATACGAAGCTTGCTGCCTCTCTCGATCTTACCATCCAGAACATAGCTTCCTGCGATCGTACCAACACCGGATGCCTTGAATGTCTGGCGTACCTCCAGATGTGCGATGACTTTCTCCTCGTACTCCGGATCAAGCATACCCTTCATGGCAGCTTCCACATCCTCGATCGCATCGTAAATGACGCGGTACAGACGTACATCGACCTTCTCACGGTCTGCGATATCCTTTGCGGTATTGTCAGGACGTACATTAAATCCGATAATGATCGCATTGGATGCACTTGCCAGGCTGACATCGGACTCATTGATGGCACCAACACCGGCGTGGATCACGCGGACTGC
>CAKRHL010000226.1 GCA_934338765.1 uncultured Lachnospiraceae bacterium
CTGCTGGTAAGAGATAAGTGTAACGAATATCCGGGACTGGACTGGAACGAATAAACAGCTTTTCCATTCATATAATATGATACAAGGGTCAAAAGCAGACAGCAGTCTGTGGTACCGGCCGGGTACAAAATATCTATTGAACCTTGCATCATAGGAATGGAGGAGATCATATGCAGCAGATGGATCAACAAATGAATCGTCAGCAGAAGATAATGGCGGCAAAGGCATCTTTTCAACAGACAGGTGGCAATGCCGGCTTTTTCTATAAGGGGGATTTCAAAGGAAGCTCCTTTGAGGGGGCAAAAACGGTGGAGGAAGAAGATACGCAGACGCCGTCATTTCATTTTGGTCTGGTACGTTTTATGGCATCTTTGATGCTGCTTTTGCTTCTTTTGGCAGCATTTTCACAAGATTTTTCTTACCGGGGTTTTGGACAGGAATATGTTCAGAAATGTATGGCCGATGAGTCGGCATGGAATCGTCTCGAGAGCAGGGTGCAGAAGATTTACCGCGATGTCAGACAAAAGCAGCTTCAAGGGGAAGCAATTGGAATAGAAAGGACTTCATAAATACATGAGTAAGAGAAAATTAGCATTGTCGGATGAAATACTTTTATCGGTGGAAAAACCGGCGCGATATATTGGAAATGAGATCAATATGGTCAAAAAGGATCCGGTAGCGGTGGATGTGCGGTTTTGTATGTGCTTCCCGGATGTGTATGAGATTGGCATGTCCCATCTGGGGATCCAGATCCTTTATGATATGTTTAACCAGTGGGATGATGTATATTGTGAGAGAGTCTATTCTCCATGGGTGGATCTGGACCGTATTATGAGAGAAAAGCATATCCCTCTTTTCTCGCTGGAGACACAGGACCCTATTAAGAATTTTGATTTTCTGGGGATCACGCTTCAGTATGAGATGTGTTATACCAATATCCTGCAGATCCTGGATCTGTCGGGGATCCCTCTGAAGGCGTCAGATCGTACTATGGAGGATCCATTTGTGATCGGAGGCGGTCCATGCAGCTACAATCCGGAACCTATCGCGGATTTCTTTGATATGTTTTATATTGGAGAGGGAGAGACGCAGTACCGCCGGATGATGGATGAGTACAAGGAATGGAAGAAGTCCGGGGGAGACCGTATCGCTTTCCTGAAGAGAGCAGCGCAGATTCCGGGTATTTATGTACCGATGTTTTATGAGGCGTCCTACCATGAGGACGGAACGCTGGCGTCCTTTGAGCCTATTGTGCCGGAGGCACCACGGACGGTTATGAAGGAAGTCGAAATGGATATGGAGCATACCTATTATCCGGAAAAGCCTCTGGTACCGTATATTAAGGTGACACAGGACCGCGTGGTTCTGGAGATCCAGAGGGGCTGCATCCGTGGCTGCCGATTCTGTCAGGCAGGAGTGCTTTACCGGCCGATCCGTCCCCGCAAGCTGGAGTTTTTGAAGGAACGTGCCATCAAGATGTTAGAGTCCACCGGTCATGAGGAGATCACCCTCAGTTCCTTAAGCTCCAGTGATTACAAGGAACTGCCGGAGTTAGTGTACTGGCTGATCGATGAGTGCAGCAAAAACGGGATCAACATTGCACTTCCTTCCCTGCGTATTGATGCATTTTCTCTGGATGTTATGTCTAAGGTACAGGATGTACGAAAGAGCAGTCTGACCTTTGCTCCGGAAGCAGGATCCCAGCGCATGCGTAATGTCATTAATAAGGGACTGACCGAGGAAAATATTCTGAATGGTGCCATGGATGCTTTCCGGGGAGGATGGACCCGCGTGAAGCTTTACTTTATGCTGGGACTGCCGGGAGAGACTTACGATGATATTGAGGAAATCGCTATTCTTTCGGACAAGATTGCCAGAGAATATTATACGATCCCCAAGGAGGAGCGCAAAGGCAAGGTTAATATCGTGACAAGTACCTCGATCTTTGTGCCAAAGCCGTTTACGCCGTTCCAGTGGGCAAGGATGAATTCCCAGCAGGAGGCAGTGGAAAAGAGAAATTTCCTGCTTGGCAAGGTCAAGAGCCAGCTCAATGCAAAGAGTATCAAATATAATTGCCACGATGCGGATGTGTCTGTTCTGGAGGGCGTATTTGCCAGAGGGGACCGCAGACTTAATGATGTGATCCTGCAGGCATATAAAGAAGGCTGCATTTACGATGCATGGACGGAGTATTTCAAATATGATGTATGGCAGAAATCTTTTGCGGATCATGATCTGACCATGGATTTTTACAATGACAGAGAGCGCAGTGAGGACGAGCTGTTTCCATGGGATTTTATTGACTGTGGTGTAACAAAGAGCTTTTTGCTGCGGGAGTATCACAGAGCGAAAGAGGCGGTTGTGACACCAAACTGCCGCCAGCAGTGTGCCGGTTGTGGTGCCGCACGTTTTGGAGGCGGTGTCTGTACCGAGAAGAGGGAAAGTGCGGTCTGACCGGGATTGGAAGATGGCTGTGCTGAAAAGCGGGATAATGCCGTCTGACAGAGCAGATCAAGTTGATATGGAAAGGCATGGTTATAGAACATGAAAGCAAGAATTAAATTTTCAAAATGCGGATCGATGCGGTTCATCGGACATCTGGATGTGATGCGTTATTTTCAGAAAGCATTCCGGCGGGCGCATATTCCGGTAAGCTACAGTAAGGGATATTCGCCGCATCAGATCCTTTCATTTACTTCTCCGCTGGGAATCGGTCTCACCAGTGATGCAGAGTATATGGATATGGAGCTGGAGGAGTGTCCGGAGCCGGAAAAGATGGTAGACTGGATCAATTCCCAGATGAATGACGAGATTCGGGTGAAGGATTTTGTTCTGCTGCCGGATGATTCCAAACCATCCATGGCGATGTTAGCCGGATGTGACTATCTGGTATCATTAAAGCCGGACAAGGTGTCCATATTCCGGGACAGAGCAGATATGGATCAGGTATTGGCGGATTTTCTGGCACAGCCGGAGATCCTTGTGACCAAAAAGACAAAGCGGTCCGAGAAGCAGGTAGATATCAAGCCCAATATTTATTATCTCAGTGCCACGATGGAGGACTTTCAGACGCAGACAGGCAGGGAATATGGCAGCCTGTGTCTTGACACAGAGGAATATCAGCCGGTGATCTATTGCCAGCTGACTGCGGGAAGTGTGTTAAACATCAAACCGGAGTTAGTGATGCAGGCACTGTGCCAATTTGTGGACACACTGTATGATCCGTTGGATTATCAGATCCATCGTCTTGAAATGTATGGGGATGCCAATGGCAAAAAGGGAGAGATCCATCTTCTCCACGATGAGGTGCCATGTGAACTGGTGCCATTGTCAGAGTATCAGAAATGATTTTGACTTGAATGATGTAATATATAATAATTTCGCTGAAAACATGTTAATAAATATCCGTAAAAGGAAAGGAGGAAGCTGTCATGGAGCTTTTACTTACCAGAAAAGAAAACAACATATTGTCCATTCTCGCCGATGAGAGACGGCTTCTCCAGATACATGCAGAAAACATTACGGAGGATGAGAGGACCGCTGTGGTGGGTGATATTTATGTGGGAAAGGTCCGCAATGTGGTCAAAAATATCAATGCGGCCTTTGTAGAGTTTGCCAAAGGACAGATGGGTTATCTTTCCCTGGGAGAGAAGGCATCGCCTCTCCATACGGCGGGGGGCAGACCGGACGACGGGCGGGTTCTTATCGGGGATGAGATCATTGTCCAGGTGAAACGGGAGGCGTTAAAGACAAAGCCGCCGGCACTGACAGGGGCTATTGACCTGACCGGCAGATATGTGGTTCTCACCATAGGAAAAAGTGGATGCAATGTATCCAAAAAGATAA
>CAKRHL010000227.1 GCA_934338765.1 uncultured Lachnospiraceae bacterium
CTGTGATCCACAGCTTCAAGCGGAACACATTCTGAAAACCTTTCTTATTGCCCTGTCCGAAATACTGGGCTCCATAGATTCCCGGACCGGAAAGTCCACCAAACACTGCCAGAAAAAACACAAAGATCAGCTGTCCCACAATGGAAACCGCTGTCATACTCTCTGTACCAAGACTTCCCACCATCAGATTATCCACCAGACTCACGGCATTGGTAATACCATTCTGTATCATCATAGGCACTGCAAGCGTCAATGCCTTCTTATATACGGAGCGTTCCTTCATATACTATCATCTCCTTCTCAATCCTTCTTCATTTGTTGATGTACGTCCCATAATTTGAGGCGTTTTACAAGCATAACACAATACGAAACCGGAGACAATAGCATTATGTACTTTTCGGGACAAAAAAGAGATAGAGGTCGGCCTGCGCCATATCTATGCCGGATAGTATTTTTCTTACATTTTTTCAATTATTTATTATAACTCAAAAATCCGGCCGGAGCCATAAATTGCCCCAGCCGGATTTTTATTGGGATATACCCATTTTATTTATATAGGAGAATTTTACACATTTTCTTTGAATTACCGGACTGCCTTAAATGCCTCGGCAAGATCCTCGATGATATCATCAATATGCTCTGTACCAATAGAAAGACGGATAGTATTTGGCTTAATGCCCTGATCCAGAAGCTCTGCCTCGTTGCACTCGGAATGTGTGGTAGATGCAGGATGGATTGCCAGGGACTTCACATCTGCTACGTTGGCAAGCAGAGAGAACAGCTCCAGCTGATCAATGAAATCCTGTGCTTTCTTGGCATCACCCTTGATCTCAAAGGTAAAGATAGAACCGCCGCCATTCGGGAAATACTTCTTATAAAGCTTCTGCTGCTCCGGATCCTCTGATACCGATGGATGATTTACCTTTTCAACCAGTGGCTGATCCTTCAGGAACTGTACTACCTTCAATGCATTCTCTACGTGACGCTCTACACGAAGAGATAATGTCTCAAGACCCTGCAGGAAGATAAATGCGTGAACAGGAGAAAGTGTTGCACCCATATCACGAAGAAGGATCGCACGAATATATGTGACAAATGCTGCCGGTGCGCAGTCCTTTGCAAAGCTTACACCATGGTAAGATACGTTTGGCTCTACCAGCCATGGATACTTGTCGCTGGAAGTCCAGTCAAAGTTACCGCTGTCTACGATCACACCACCGATAGTTGTACCGTGTCCGCCGATGAACTTTGTTGCAGAATGGATCACAATATCCGCACCATACTCAATCGGACGCACCAGATAAGGGGTTGCAAATGTATTATCTACGATCAATGGAATATTGTGAGAATGTGCAATATTTGCAATGCGCTCAATATCAACCACCTCAGAGTTTGGATTACCCAGAGTCTCAATCTCGATCGCTGTGGTGGTCTCCTTGATGGCTGCCTCAATTCCTTCATAATCAAATGGATCTACGAAGGTTGTCTCAATGCCGTAATCCGGAAGAGTATGTGCCAGAAGATTGTAGGTTCCACCATAAATATTCTTGGCTGCTACAATGTGATCTCCCTTATGTGCGACTGCCTGGAATGCATACGTAAGTGCTGCTGCACCACTGCCTACTGCCAAAGCTGCCACACCACCCTCAAGAGCCGCAATTCTCTGCTCGAAGGTATCCTCGGTCGGGTTTGTCAATCTTCCGTAAATGTTACCGGCATCTCTAAGACCGAAACGATCTGCTGCATGCTGGCTGTTATGGAATACATAAGAAGATGTCAGATAAATCGGTACTGCTCTTGCATCTGTCACCGGATCCGCCTGCTCCTGTCCTACGTGAAGCTGCTTTGTTTCAAATTTTAATGCTCTCTCTGAATATGTCTTTTTGCTCATACGATAATCCTCACTTTCTATGTTCTTTTTTCTCTCGATAAGCTATATTTGTTTTCCTATCGGTTTACTATGATTATTAAGATGTACCTATCATACATCCATATTCCTACTTTGTCAATAGGAATATGGATATTTTTTCAAATTTTCTTTGAAATCGTTCTCATTACGCATTTATTTTAAGAACATAGACCACCCAAACCACTGTCAAATCAGCGTTTTACGGCTTCCTTCATAAGACGTTCCAGATCCTCGTATTTCTCTATCTCATTGACACGCCGCCGAAGAGAAGCCGATCCCGGATATCCTGCCGTATACCAGGCAACATGCTTTCGCATCTCCCGCATTGCCATCAGCTCCCCTTTACAGTCTATGAGCATCCGTGCATGACGTAGGATCATCGCCACCATCTCCTCATGGGACGGCTTTTCCTCTTTCTCACCTGTTTCCAGATAATGACGGATCTGATGAAACAGCCATGGATTGCCACGGACACCCCTGGCAAGCATCAATCCATCACATCCCGTCTGCACCAGACAGGCCGCCGCGTCCTCCGGCGTAAAGATATCTCCACTGGCGATCACCGGAATCTCCACGGCTTCCTTAACCTGACGGATAATATCCCAGTCTGCCTTTCCACCATAATACTGTTCTCTTGTGCGGCCATGCACCGCAACTGCGGATGCACCGCAGTCCTCCATACGCTTTGCAAACTCCACCGCATTACAGTCCTCTGCACCAAAGCCCTTTCGGAATTTAACCGTGACCGGTTTCCTGATCCGGCTGCTGATAGCCTTCACGATCTTTCCTGCAAGGACAGGAGTTTTCATGAGGGCAGAGCCTTCCCCGTTGTTGACTACCTTTGGCACCGGACATCCCATATTGATATCAAGAATGTCAAAAGCCCTGTCTTCGATCTGTGCTGCCATATCTGCCATCAGCTCCGGCTCCGAACCGAATAACTGTAATGCCAGCGGACGTTCTTTTTCCTCTGTCATCCAGAGGAGCTCTGTATTTTTATTTTTGTAATAAATGCCTTTGGCACTGATCATTTCCGTATAAACCAGATCGGCTCCCTGCTCCTTACATAACAGACGAAATGGCAGGTCTGTTACCCCTGCCATTGGTCCTAACACAAGTTTTCCGGGAATCTGTACTTCTCCAATGCGAAATCCCTGATCCTCCATGATAATCTTATATTCCTTTCTCTGCCCTCAGACGTTTATGCTGCGGACATACGATTCTCCATCTCTTTTACACTCTTTTCTGCTTATCAAAGATGATCTGCAGCCCCTTCAGCGTAAGATCACTGTCGTAAATATCAATCTCCTCTGTATAATCAGAGATCATTTTACCAAGTCCGCCGGTTGCAACAACCTTGATATCCTTAAGCCCTGACTCCTCTTTGATCTTGTTGATGATATACCGGGACTGTCCCACAGTTCCAAGGAAAAGTCCTGCCTGCATGGCTGTAATGGTGTCCTTTGCCACCACATGCTCCGGACATTTGATCTCGATTTCCGGCAGATTTGCCGTATCATTCCAAAGAGCATTGGCTGATATCTTTACACCGGGACTGATCACTCCTCCTAAGAACGCCCCGTCTTTGGTCACCAGATCATACGTTGTAGCTGTACCATAATCCGCCACTATGATCGGTCCTCCATATAAAGTATGTGCCGCAACGGCATCCACAATGCGGTCCGGACCAACCTCTTTTGGATTGGCTGTTTCGATCCGTATCCCGGTCCTGATCCCGGCACCCACAATGATCGGATGGCATCCCAGATACTTGATGATACCACTGTTAAAGGAATACATGATCTTTGGCACAACCGAAGCCACGATCACCTGATCAATGGAATCTGCAGAAAACCCCTTTCTCTCCAGAATATCACAGATCATACTGCCATATTC
>CAKRHL010000228.1 GCA_934338765.1 uncultured Lachnospiraceae bacterium
ACGATATTCTTGTGGTGAGTCAGGTGTGAGCGGACTGTATCTACGGAAGCGGATAAATTTTGCTATATTGATCAATATAAGACCTCTTATTGATAATGTTTTTCGATAAGGGGTTTTTTCTTGATTTATCTGAAATGAGAGTGTATAAAAAAAGTTAAACCCATCAAAGAGTGTTTATTCAGAATAGGAGGCAAAACTTATGTTAGATTGTTTAAAAAAGATCGATAAGGCAAAGACCGGCATTTTTGCGGTAGGTGTATTGTTTGGTACAGCAGGTGTTAAGATTCTTGCGAGTGATGATGCAAAGAAGCTTTATACCAACTGCACAGCAGCTGTTCTTCGTGCGAAGGAGTGCGTTCTGAAGACAGCAGCAACTGTTCAGGAAAATGCAGAGGATATTTATGCAGAGGCTAAGCAGATCAACGAGGATCGTGCAGCTCAGGCAGAGGAGTTTGAGGACGAGGCTTCTGAGGAGGAGTCTTTTGAGAAAGTAACAGAAGAGTAATGGATGAAACGGGGAATTTAAATGAAATTTCAGATCAAACACGAAATTAAGGGAAGAATCCGTATTCATGCCGCACAGACAAGAATGACCTTTGCCCAGGCAGACACGCTTCAGTATTATCTGACGGGTTATGATTTTATTCAGAATGTAAAGATTCAGGAGAGAACCTGTGATGTAACCATCTGCTTTTCGGGAGACAGAGAAGATGTGATACACGCATTACGTCGGTTCTCCTATGAGCGCATTGAGGCACCGGAGGAGTTTATCAAGAATTCCGGGCGGGAAATGAACCGTTTTTATTGGGACAAATTAATGGATCAGGTGATCTTACATTACGGAACCAAAATTTTTCTGCCAATGTCCATACGGGCCGGGATCGCAACCGTGAAGTCGGTGAAGTATATCTGGGAAGGGTTATGTACTCTGGCCAAGGGAAAGATTGAGGTGCCGGTTCTGGATGGCACGGCGATCGGTGTATCTGTTTTCCGTGGTGATCATACCACAGCCAGCTCTGTGATGTTCCTTTTGAGCATTGGAGAGATCCTGGAGGAATGGACCCACAAGAAATCCGTCGGAGATCTGGCGCGCAGCATGTCTCTGAATATCAGCAAGGTCTGGGTACTGCGGGATGGCAGAGAAGAGCTGGAGGAGGTTACCTCTGTACAGGCGGGAGACCGGGTTGTGATCCATATGGGCAATGTGATCCCGTTTGATGGTGATGTTGTCGCTGGAGAGGCGATGGTCAATCAGGCATCTCTGACCGGTGAGTCAAATCCGGTGCGTAAAGCAGAGGGTGGCTACGCCTATGCAGGTACTGTTGTGGAGGAAGGCGGGATTACCATCCGGGTCAAGGAGGTCAACGGTTCCAGCAAGTACGAAAAGATCATGACTATGATCGAGGAATCTGAAAAGCTGAAATCCTCTCTGGAGGGTAAGGCGGCGCATCTGGCGGATCGTCTGGTGCCGTACACCTTTGCAGGTACAGGTCTTGTCTGGCTGCTCACGCGCAATACCACTAAGGCATTGTCTGTTCTGATGGTAGATTTTTCATGTGCATTAAAGCTTGCTATGCCGCTGACGGTATTATCAGCGATCCGCGAGGCAAGTACATATGATATTACTGTTAAGGGCGGAAAATATCTGGAGGCAATGGCAGAGGCGGATACGATCGTATTTGACAAAACAGGCACACTCACAAAGGCACAGCCTACCGTCGTGGATGTGATCTCCTTCAACGGACAGTCATCTGATGAGCTTCTCCGGATCGCAGCCTGTCTGGAAGAGCATTTTCCTCATTCCATGGCAAAGGCGGTTGTCAATAAGGCGATAGAACGTAATCTGGTTCATGAGGAGCTTCATTCCAAAGTGGAATATATTGTTGCTCATGGTATCTATTCGACACTGGAGGACAGGAAGATCATCATCGGCAGTCATCATTTTGTCTTTGAGGATGAAAATGCAAAGATCCCGGAGGACAAAAAACAGCTTTTTGAGGAGCTTCCGGAGCAGTATTCTCATTTGTATATGGCGATTGACGGACTGCTTGCGGCAGTTATCTGTATTGAGGATCCGCTTCGCAAGGAGGCACCGGAGGTGATCCACCGGTTGAAGCAGTACGGTATCTCTAAGGTGGTTATGATGACGGGAGACAGTGACCGGATCGCATCGACGATTGCCGATAAGGTGGGCGTGGATGAGTATTATTCCGAGGTGCTGCCGGAGGATAAGGCGAGGTTTGTGGAAAAGGAAAAGAATGCCGGACGAAAGGTTATTATGATCGGAGACGGCATCAATGATTCTCCGGCATTGTCCGAGGCAAGCGTTGGCATTGCCATCAGTGACGGAGCAGAGATTGCCAGAGAGATTGCGGATGTGACTATCAGTGCCGATGATCTTTACGAGATCGCGATATTGAAGCAGCTCAGTGATGCGATGGTGCGCAGGATCAACAAGAACTATCGTCTGATCGTAGGCATCAACACATGTCTGATCGTACTTGGCATTGCCGGAATATTCCAGCCGACCATGTCAGCACTGTTCCATAATACTTCTACGATACTGATCAGTCTGAAGAGTATGAATGATCTGCTGGATCAGGAAGAGATGCAGACAATACAATAAAATATTAATTATTTTTGGGATAATTTCAAATAATATAACTTGTTGCGAGGGCGTAATGGTGGTATATTACGCCGTAACAGGTTATTTTTTTGTTTTATGGGAACAGAAAATTGTTTATGGAGATGCAGGGAGGATGGATCATGGATATATTTGATATTATCGGGCCGGTCATGGTTGGCCCCAGCAGTTCCCATACTGCGGGGGCAGTGAGGATCGGTTATGTGGGGCAGAAGCTTCTGGCGGAACCGGTGGTAAAAGCAAGGATCGGTCTGTACGGTTCCTTTTGGTCTACCGGGAAGGGACATGGTACGGATCGCGCGATCGTGGCCGGGCTGATGGGTTGGGAACCCGATGACCACAGGATTCCGGGGAGCCTGGAGTACGCCGGGAAAGCAGGGGTGGAGATTTCCTTTTATCAGGCGGATCTTAAGGATGCCCATCCCAACACGGCGGTGCTCCATATGACAGGTGCCGGGGGCCGGGAGCTGGAGGTAGTTGCCGCATCCATTGGCGGAGGCCGTATCCGTATCTGTGAGGTGGATGGATTGACGGTGAATGTGTGCGGAGAACATCCTACATTGATCGTTCATAATCTGGATCAGCCGGGTCACGTGGCGGAGGTTACATCCATGCTCAGCCATAAATCCGTAAATATTGCTACGCTGCAGCTATACCGGAATGCCCGTGGCGGCAATGCGGTCATGGTGTTGGAATGTGATCAGGAGATTCCGCCGGAGTCCATCAAATGGCTGGAACACCTGGAGGGTGTGATCAAGGTAACATATTTGAATTTGTGATTAAGGAAAGGCTTGGTTATCAGTATGTTTGAATCATTGCAGCAGATGCAGGAAATATGTGAGGAAAAAGGGATTTCCTTTTGGGAGCTTGTGATGCAGGAGGAAATTAATGAAAAGCAGAGTACCCCGGAGGAGGTCTTTGATATGATGCAGGAGATGTATCATGCCATGGTACTGGCAGATGAAGGATATCAGCAGGAAAAATCCTCCAGTGGTATGGTTGGCGGGGCAGGGGCTTTAATGGCTGGGTGGAACCGCAACGGAAAAACATTAGCAGGCCCATTTTTGGGACAGGTGATGGAACGTGCATTGAAGATGGCAGAGTCCAATGCCTGCATGAAACGTATTGTGGCGGCACCGACGGCAGGCTC
>CAKRHL010000229.1 GCA_934338765.1 uncultured Lachnospiraceae bacterium
GCTCGGAAGATATGCTTATGGTAGCAAGGGAAAAGGGATGTGTTGTATCAGCAACACATCCGGGATATCCTTTTCCCTTGCTACCATAAGCATATCTTCCGAGCAGTCCAGTCCAATGATACTGTCACAGCCCTTTGACCTCATGTGCTCTGTCATGGTTCCCGTACCACATCCCAGCTCCAGCAGTGTGCCTCCTGTGATCCCATACTCCTGAAGGAGCCCATGAAGATACTCAGCCCACATGTCATACGGAATATTATCCATAAAAAGATCGTAACAATAAGCAAATCCGTTATAGGCATTTTCATTATATGGCTTTTCACTCATGTTCTTCGTCTCCACTCACTGTTGCTGTTATACTTGAAATTCCAGATAGATAATTTAATTCTAGCATACAAGAACAGATCCCGCAACCTACAATTCGTCCAAAGTCTTATAATAATGGGGCAGAAACTCCCGACAGAATATATCTGCTTCAGGACACTCCAATGCCTCCACCGCATTCTGCAGTGTTTCCTTGGCTTTCAGAAACTCCTGATTGCCCGCCTTCTGCTCCTCAATACATTTTATCAGTGCAGAAAGCTTGTCAGCAGCCTTTACCAGACGCCGCTCCTCCTCTTTCATCTCCGTTTCCAGAAGATATGGTTCATAGGCATCTCTCAGATCCTCCGGCAGCCGCTGCAGAAGACGCCTTGCGGCCCCTGCCTCAATCTCCTTATATGCCTCCTGTATCTTATCATTTTTATACTTGATCGGGGTCGGCATATCCCCTGTAATGATCTCTGTGCAGTCGTGATACAAACCGATCATGGCAATCTTTTCTGCAGGATACTGCCGTTCCAGACGTTTATTGCCAATGATTGCCAGCGCATGGGCAATCATTGCCACCTCCATGGAATGCTCACTGATATTTTCTTCATAAGAATTGCGCATCAATGCCCAGCGGTTGATAAATTTCATCCTTGCCATCATGGCAAAAAAAGTATTTTCTGATTCCATTTATACCCTCCTTCACGATCCAGCCGGACCATATATGATAAACCGTCTCTATTGTATCTCCGTTATTTCTCCCGGTCTTTATCGATCATCTTCTGAATGTAATATCCCGTATATGACTGCGGCATCTTTGCCACCTCCTCCGGGGTACCCTGGGCGATCACAGTACCTCCCCGGTCTCCGCCCTCCGGACCGATATCGATAATATAATCCGCCGTCTTGATCACATCCAGATTATGCTCAATGACAATGACAGTATTGCCTCCCTCCGCCAGTCTGTGAAGGATATCGATCAGCTTGTGGACATCCGCAAAATGAAGACCTGTCGTTGGCTCGTCCAGCACATAGACTGTCTTGCCGGTACTTCTGCGGCTCAGCTCTGTGGCGAGCTTGATACGCTGTGCCTCACCTCCTGACAGCGTAGTAGACGGCTGTCCCAGTTTCACATAGGACAGTCCCACATCATATAATGTCTTGATCTTACGGTAGATGGAAGGAATCGGTTCAAAAAATCCCATTGCCTCCTCCACAGTCATATCAAGTACTTCGAAGATATTCTTGCCTTTATACTTTACATCCAATGTCTCCCGGTTATATCTCTTGCCATCACAGACTTCACATGGCACATAGATATCCGGCAGGAAATTCATCTCGATCTTGATGATACCGTCCCCTTGACATGCCTCACAACGTCCGCCCTTGACATTGAAGCTGAAACGACCTTTCTTGTAGCCTCTTGCCTTTGCCTCCTGGGTGGATGCAAAGAGATCGCGGATCATGTCAAATACTCCGGTATACGTGGCAGGATTGGATCTCGGTGTCCTGCCAATCGGCGACTGGTCAATATTGATCACCTTATCAAGCTGCTCCAGTCCCTCAATGCAGTCATGCTTCCCCGGAATAAAACGGGCACGGTTCAACCTTCTCGCAAGCTCCTTATACAGGATCTCATTGACCAGGGAACTCTTTCCTGAACCGGATACACCGGTTACACATGTCATAACACCCAACGGGAACGAAACATCAATGTTTTTGAGGTTGTTTTCTCTGGCTCCCCGGACAGTGATCCAGCCCGTCGGTTCCCGCCGCTCGGACGGTACCGGGATCCGGATCCTTCCGCTTAAATATGCTCCTGTCACAGAGTCCTTACACTTCATGATGTCCTTAACGCTGCCGGCAGCAACTACCTCACCGCCGTGTGTTCCCGCTCCCGGACCAATATCCACAATATAGTCCGCTGCATACATGGTATCCTCATCATGCTCCACCACGATCAGTGTATTGCCCAGATCCTTAAGCTTTTTCAAGGTCTGGATCAGCTTGTCATTGTCTCTCTGGTGAAGACCGATACTCGGCTCATCCAATATATACGCTACACCCACCAGACCGGAGCCGATCTGTGTAGCAAGACGGATGCGCTGTGCCTCTCCACCGGACAGTGATCCTGTGGCTCTCGCCAGAGTCAGATACTCCAGACCTACATCCAGCAGAAACTGCAGACGTGCCTTGATCTCCCGCAGTACCAGCTTTCCGATGGCAAGCTGATGAGGTGTCAGCTCCAGTCCCTGCATAAAATCCATCAGTTTACTAATGGAAAGCTCTGTCACCTCGGCGATGTTTTTGTCCCCAACAGTAACTGCCAAAGCCTCCGGCTTCAGCCGTTTGCCACCGCACTCCGCACATGGCGTGATCCGCATAAAACTCTCATATTCCTTCTTCATGCGCTCGGAGCCACATTCTCTGTATCGTCTCTGGACATTTTTGATAATCCCCTCAAATGCCACATCATATACTCCGACTCCTCTCTGCCCCCGGTACTTCACCTTGACCACTCTGCCATCGGTGCCGTGCATCAGCATATGACGGATGTCCTCCGGAAGCTCCTCATATGGGGTATTGATATCAAAACCATAGGAATCTGCCAGAGCATCCAGAATACATCTGCAGTAGCTGCCGGTATCCTTTGCGGACTGCCAGCCATTCACCACCAAAGCGCCATCTGCCAGACTCAGGGACGGATCCGGAACCATCAGTGCCTCATCAAACTCCATCTTTACACCGATACCATGACAAACCGGACAGGCACCAAAGGGATTATTGAAGGAAAAGGTTCTCGGCTCCAGCTCATCAATGCTGATCCCACAGTCCGGACAGGAAAAGCTCTGACTGAAGCTCAACTGCTCTCCTCCCGGAATGTCAACGATCATCAGACCATCAGACAGCTTGAGTACATTCTCAATAGAATCTACAAGACGCTTCTGGATCCCCTCTCTCACCACAAGACGATCCACCATAACCTCTATATTATGCTTTTTGTTTTTCTCAAGGGATATCTCCTCAGACAACTCATATAAATGACCATCCACAACGACACGAACATAACCGCTTTTGCGGGCAGATTCAAACACCTTGACATGCTGACCTTTCCGGCCCCGCACAACAGGTGCAAGAAGCTGGACCCTGGTACCCTCCGGCAGCTCCATGATCTCGTCTGCCATCTGATCCACGGTCTGTGCATAAATCTCCTTGCCACACTTCGGGCAGTGCGGTATACCGATCCGCGCATACAACAAACGATAATAATCGTAAATCTCTGTCACCGTACCCACAGTAGATCTGGGATTGCGGTTTGTTGACTTCTGATCAATGGAGATCGCCGGTGGCAGTCCCTCAATAGAATCTACATTCGGCTTCTCCATCTGCCCCAGAAACTGGCGTGCATAAGAGGACAGCGACTCCATATAACGACGCTGTCCCTCTGCATAGATCGTATCAAACGCCAGAGAGGACTTTC
>CAKRHL010000230.1 GCA_934338765.1 uncultured Lachnospiraceae bacterium
TCCCTGCAGACTATAAACATACGCAAGAACCTCTGCAACCATCTGGTATAACTCCGGCGGGATCTCTGCTCCGATCTCCACATTGTGATACAACATTCTTGCAAGGGGCTTGTTTTCCACTATCTCCACAGAGTTTTGTCTCGCCACATCCTTAATCTTCCGGGCAAGATAATCTGCGCCTTTTGCAACCACAACCGGTGCCTCATGGGTATCCTTGTCATACCTGATCGCAACAGCCAGATGTGTCGGGTTGGTAATAACAACGTCTGCATTTGGAAGATCCTGCATCATTCTTCTCTGTGACGCCTGTTGCATTCTCTGCTTCTGCTGACTCTTGACCTTTGGATCTCCCTCGGAATTTTTATATTCATCCTTTACTTCCTGCTTACTCATCATCATATCCTGATGAAACTTCCATTTCTGGTAAAACAGATCAAACATTGCGATCAATGCAAAAAACACACTGATCCGGATCCCCACACTGATCACGGTATCTCCGATCACAGCAATCGCCTGCGGAAGTGTATAGGAATACATCTTAAAGATCAATGGCCACTGATCTTTGAGATACGAATAAACTACATATGCAAGTACGGCAACCTTTGCAGTGGATTTTAAAAGATCTACGATCTTGTCCTTGGAAAAAAGCCTTTTCATGCCGGAAATAGGATTGATCTTATCGAACTTCGGCTTCATCGGTTCTGCTGTAACTTTCCATTTGACCTGAAACAGGATCGATACGATCGTTACAATAAAGCCAATAACCATAATGGGAAGTGCTGTTATTATAATATTCAACAGTGCTCCGCGAATAACAGTTCTCGCCATATTGAGATCAAAGACCTCTTGTGTATAATCACTGATCTTGCCAAAGGATTCATGAAATCCTCCGATAAACCGCGTCCCAATAAAGCCCACAAACACCTTTAATATAAGGAAAAACACCAGCAGGGTTGCTGCTGTCACCACCTCGGTGCTTCGCATAACCTGACCCTTTTTACGGGCATCCTCCAGCTTTTTGGCAGTAGGTTCTTCTGTCTTTTCCCCATCTTGTCCTTCCTTGGCAAACAACTGCAGATCATAGGAAAGATAATGGCTCTTTTTTCTCCCTTCCAGCATATCCAACTCCATTCAAAACGGTACCTGTATCAAACCGCACCTAATATATACTATAACTCATTTAATATCAAATGGCAATGATATCCCTCCGTCTTTTCCAAAGAATCACGCCATCTGCTGTATAAACAATTTCGTCAGCTTCTGCATCTCCACAAACAGAAAATCTACAATATTCGGGAAATATCCCATCACCAAAAACAGCAGAAAAAGTCCGATAAACACCTTTAACTGAATACCTATAACAAACATATTCATCTGTGGTGCTACCTTGGCTAAAATACCAAGCACGACATTTACAATTAAAATACATGAAAAGATTGGAAGAATGATACGAAACCCGATGACGAAATAATCCGTAATATATGTCGCCATCACAGATAAAAAGTCTCCCTTCAGATTTGCCCCTCCAATAGGAATCAATTGATAAGAATCATAAATTGCATCAATCACAAAATAATGCATATCGGATACTACAAACAACGCCATAAAAAGCTGGCTGAACAGCCCCGATGTGATCGTAGACTGTACATTGGTCGCCGGATCAAACTCCATGGCCATAGAAAAACCAATCTCCATATCAAAAAGATTGCCCGAAAAATTTAAGATGTACAGACAAAATCCTGACGCAATGCCAATGATCGCACCGGTGATCCCTTCCTGCAGGACAAGTCCGATATATCCTGCAGCCCCCTGATAGCTCAGGGTAGTGAAATCAAGCATATTCACGGCGATCAGCGCAAAGAAAAAGCTGAGCCCCGCCTTAGTCATACGGGGAAAATTGCTGGAATTAAAAAAAGGCGCTGCCACCATCATGGATGCAATCCGGATAAAGACCAAAAGAATATACTCTAAATACTCTACCGTAAACTGCACGCAGCACCTCCTCCTTTCCATAAAAAAGCTATTTTATATACTGTGGTATACTCTGTACAAGATTCACGAATAACCCTGACATTTCATTTAATATCCAGCCTCCGGCCAGCACCAGCACTGCCATCACGGCAATAAACTTCGGTACAAAAGTCAGAGTCTGCTCCTGGATCGATGTAATAGTCTGGAAAATACTAATGACCAGTCCTACAATAAGAGATACGATCAATAACGGTGCGGAAGTCTTTACGATCACCCAGACAACCTCTCTTGCAATGTCAATAACTACATCCTCAGTCATATTAATCCTGAATTCCTTTCTCAGCCCTCAAATCCCGGGCCAGACACTAATTGTCAAAACGGATCTCATCCGCCCTGTCTCCTTTTCTATCTCACAGCTTTACTGGAAGGAACGAACCAGCTGATCTACGATCAGATTCCATCCGTCTGCCAGTATAAATAATAATATCTTAAACGGTAACGATATCGTTGTAGGCGGCAGCATCATCATACCCATTGACATCAAGGTGGAAGCAACCACCATATCGATAACGATAAACGGCAGATATATAACAAAACCTATGATAAATGCCGTCCGCAGTTCACTGATAATAAATGCGGGAATGATCGTTGTGATGGAAAGATCATCATAATCCCTGATCTCATCAGAGGATGTTTTGTTGATCTCCATAAACAGCTTCAGATCCTTATCCCTCGTCTGGCCAAGCATAAACTTCCGCAGTGGTGCAAGACCTGCATCCAAAGCATCCTTTTCTGTCATCTGCCCCTGCGTATAAGGCTTTACTCCGTCATCGTACACCTGAGTAAAAACGGGCGTCATAATGGCTATCGTCATAAAAAGAGCAAGTCCCACCAGCACCTGATTGGGCGGTGTCGTCTGCGTACCGATCGCCGTCCTTAAAAAATGAAACACAACGATTATCCGGGTAAAGGATGTCACCATGATCAAAATAGATGGTGCCAGAGCCAGAATCGTCAACAGGATCAGGATCTGTAATGTCGATTCCAGCCGGGTACTCCCCAGATTGGAGGTAATATTCAGATCAAAAGTATCGTCATCACCATCCGCCTGTCCGGCTATTTCATCCTGCGTTGTCTGATCCACACGCTTGGCAGCTACAGAATATGCCGGTACTGAAAATGAAAGAACCAGGACAAATAACATGATCGTAAACAATCCTCTGAATATTGATTTGTGTTTCATTATCTTTTTTAATTGACTCATCGTTCAACCCTTTTCTATTTCTTCTTTCCATGAGAAAACTGCTGACCCAGCATATCTTTAAAAACATCTTTAAACGGCGCTGTATCTTTCTGAGGCATATGCTCCGGCAATTCCAGTTGTTCCTCCGGTATCTCCGTCAGAAAACGGATATGCTCTTTACAGACAGAAACCGCAATATATTTCTGACCGATCCTCATGATACAGATCTGCCGGTTGGGTCCCATGGAGTATGTGTCAATAACCTCCATGTTAGTCGTCTGTTTTTTTACAAAACCAGACTTGGCATACCATTTGGTCACATAATAAGATGCCACAAGGATCAATATAAAGGCGATTAAAAGCAAAACCAGTTTAAAAAAACTGGCAAGTGCAGATTGACCAACTATAAACACAGACATATCTACACCTCCAGCTCAATTTTACTTTTTATTTTGTAATCTCGGTAATACGAATACCAAAATTCTCCTCGATCACTACAACCTCGCCCTTTGCCACAAACTTGCCATTGACGAGAACATCCACCGGCTCTCCGGCAAGCTTATTTAATTCAATAAT
>CAKRHL010000231.1 GCA_934338765.1 uncultured Lachnospiraceae bacterium
TAGGATCAAAGTCGGAACCACCTTTGCCGCCGCCCATAGGAAGAGTAGTAAGGCTGTTCTTAAAGATCTGCTCGAAACCGAGGAACTTAATGATACCGCTGTATACAGAAGGGTGAAGTCTGAGACCTCCCTTGTATGGTCCGATAGCTGAGTTAAACTGGATACGGAATCCTCTGTTTACCTGAACTTTACCGTTGTCATCAACCCAAGGCACGCGGAAGATGATCTGTCTCTCAGGCTCGACGATACGCTCGAAAACGCCTGCCTCAACGAGGTCCGGTCTTTTCTCAACAACAGGCTCCAGAGACATAAATACCTCTGTAACTGCCTGGATGAACTCAGGCTCTCCTGCATTTCTCTTCTTAACTGTTTCAAGTAAGTCGATCAGATACTGATTTTTTAACGCCATTGCTAAAAAACCTCCTTTTCTTTATTTTTGATTGTGTATGTTGTGTGTGATTAACGCAACACGTTAAAACAAGTATCGCATAAAATTAGTGAGATTTCAACAATTTTTTCTAAAAAAACCTTATTTTTTTTCAATTAAAGTTGTGAAAATACACAAAAATATACTTGTATACAAAATGCGTGTATACAAGTATGGGGAAAATCAGGAGAATATGAACAAAATATTCACGATATATACACATTTTAGACACAAATGCTCCGTATAATAGTAATCAGAAAGTGAAAACTTTCTACTCCCACCCTATTATACGCTGGATAATGAGAGTTATCCACAAGAGAGCCCTTCGGGGCTCTTTTTGATTGTATAGGAAAATGCTCGTAATGTAGAGCGAGCAAGGTCAAAACGCTGGTTTTGCCCTTTTTGATTGTATGGGAAAGATTATAACTATAACTAAATTCTGTATGCTCTATGTTATAGGAAGAGATTCTGACAAATCTGGTTCTAATGCTTGCGGTCGTGGGCAAAATATTCTATATTATATGGTAGTGAAACGTATTATCAAAGAAGTGGCACACAGAGTTTTGTGTGGGAAAGAGGAAATATGGGATGGAAATATCTGCTATTTGATCTGGATGGTACATTAACGGATTCCAGTGAAGGAATATTAAATTGCGTTATTTATGCACTGGAGGCAGCCAATATAGAGATACCTGACAAGGAGACGCTATTGCATTTTATTGGTCCGCCATTGATCGAGGGATTTCAGGATATCACAGGGATGGATCACGAAGAGGCCGTCCGTGCAACGGCAAAATACCGGGAAAGATACGGCGTGATCGGATTGTTTGAAAACAAACCATATGAAGGGATCGCATTGGCATTATCCCGTTTAAAGAGTCAGGGGAAAGTACTGGCTCTGGCGACATCAAAGCCGGAGACATATGCGGTACGTATTTTACAGCATTTTAATCTGATGAAGTATTTTGATGTGGCAGTGGGGGCCAGTATGGATGCATCCCGCAATAATAAAACAGCTGTTATAAAGGAAGCACTGCACCGGCTGGGACTGGAGGAGAAAGACAAGGAACAGGTGATCATGATCGGTGACCGCCGCCATGATATTCAGGGAGCAAAGGACTGTGGGATTGCTTCCCTTGGTGTTTATTATGGATTTGCAGACATTGGAGAGCTGGAAAAAGCAGGAGCGGATCATATTGCATGGAGTGTTGAAGAGATGGTGAAGGTTTTGGGGGATCCGGAGAGTACATCAGATGAGAAAACCGTATCCGGGGAAACTCTTTCACAAATGAAGTATCAGCGTGCAGATATGGAAAAGGCGGTAAATGATTTGAAGAAGCTGATCCGTCTTCAGGAGCAGTCGGAGAGTGGAGCTGTCCAGTTTCGGCTTCATCAGGATTATTACCGGCTGAGTGATCATGTGGCTACCATGTACGCACTGGCGATGTTTCGTCATTCCGTGGATACCACGGATCCATATTATGATGAAGAAATCTCATATTATGATGAACAACTTCCGGATTTTGAATTATGGGATATGAAATATCATGAGACTCTCTTTCATTCTCCTTTCCGTGAGGAAATGGAAAAGGAGATCGGTAGTGTTGCGTTCAAAAATATAGAGCTTCAGATCAAGTCCACATCTCCGGAACTGGTGGGACTGCAGCAGGAGGAAAATAAGCTTGTCAATCAATATGAAAAGCTGCTTGCATCGGCTCAGTTTAACTGGAACGGACAAACGATCAGCATGGCAGGTCTGGAAAAATACCAGACAGACCCGGACAGATCTGTTCGTAAAAAGGCGTGGGGTATGCTGCAGGACTTTTTGCAGGAGAACGGAGAACAGCTGGACCGGATATATGATGAGCTGGTAAAAAACAGAACGCAACAAGCCCAAAAGGCGGGATATAAGAATTTTGTAGAACTGGGATATTACCGGATGCAGAGAAATTGTTATACCTACACGCAGATAGAGCAGTTTCGAAAATGGATCAAGGAGTACTGGGTTCCTTTGGCGTCGGAGGTACAGGACAGACGGAGACGGAGGCTGGGACTGGAAAAGCTGTATATACAGGATAACGGACTATATTATAAGGAAGGGAATCCGGCACCGAAGGGAACACCGGAGGAGATCCTGCAAAACGGTCTGAAGATGTATCGGGAGCTCTCAGCAGAGACTGCGGAGTTTATGGAGCAGATGGTCCACAGGGAGATGTTTGATGTGCTAAGCCACCCCGGCAAAAAACAGGGTGGTTATATGGAGTTTTTGCCGGAGCCGAGGATGCCGATGATATTTGCCAATTTTAATGGAACCAGCGGTGATGTGGATGTGATCACACACGAATGTGGTCATGCATTCCAAGGTTATCTGGCAGGAAAGGATGATATCAGGGAGCATTGGGATATCACCATGGAAACGGCAGAGACACACTCTATGTCCATGGAGTTTTTTACAAGTCCGTGGATGGAGCTGTTCTTTGGTGAAGATGCGCCGAAATTCCGGCAGATGCAGCTGGAGGATGCTATTTGTTTTATCCCTTATGGATGCATGGTGGACGAGTTCCAGCAGATCATTTATGAGTATCCGGAGCTGACCGCGCAACAGCGGCATGAGGTCTGGAGACGGTTGGAAAAGCAGTATCGTCCTCACTTAAATGTGGATGGGATGGAGTTCTTTGAAAAAGGTGGTCTGTGGCAGCGGCAGCATCACATTTATTCCATGCCGTTTTATTATATTGATTATTGCCTGGCACAGATATGCGCTTTACAGTACAAGCTGATGATGGAGCAGGACTATGAGAGAGCATGGAAAAGCTATCTGAAGCTTTGCCGCATGTCGGCAAGCGGATTCTTTACGGATATGATACAGGATGTGGGACTGATGAGTCCGTTTGATGAAGCATGTATTCAGCAATTAGTACAGCAGCTGGGCGGAGAATAGAAGGAAGGTAAGGTTATTGATATGAGTAAGAGTAAGAAAAAAGCAATGGTACAGAAAAAGCAGAGCCGGTTATCCAGAAAGAAGATCGGGATCGGTGTAGCAGTGGTGGCGGTTGTTGCAATCGCAGCAGGAGCAGTTGTCTACTGGCAGCAGAACCGTAAGGTAGAGGAAAAGCTGTCGTATAACCCGGCAGATTATGTGACCATCGGTGAATACAAAGGAGTACAGGTATCGCTGGAGGTTACAGACGAGGATCTTCAGGATGAGATTGATAATGTGAGAG
>CAKRHL010000232.1 GCA_934338765.1 uncultured Lachnospiraceae bacterium
GATGCCACGGATTGCTCCATTACTATGTTATTCCCGCAATCCTGCAAGCACCTCCAATTCCGCATATTTGCAAGCAAATCTGCTTCTTGTCGGTGTTTGGCGGGTCAAGCCAGTAGATAGCAATTTGTATGTAAACATACATTGCTATCTACTTTTGACCCTTGCATCACATTATACAAAAAAATGCACAAACTTTTTGTAGTTTGTGCATTTTTATTTAATCATTATTGGATCTGTTTCCAAACAGAAGAACGAGACGCAGCAACTGCAGTAACGTAGAGATCGTCGCAGTCACATATGTCATGGCTGCCGCTCCCAGCACCTTTCTGGCACCTCTCATCTCCTCATGTCCCAGAATTCCTCTCTGATCCAGTATCCTCAGCGCTCTGCCGGATGCATTAAACTCTACCGGAAGAGTAACCACCTGAAACAACAGGGTCAGTCCAAATAAAATAATACCGATCTGCAGCAGCCCTGCTCTTCCCAGGATCAGCCCGAGAATGATCACCGGCCAGGAAAGCTTTGAACCCAGATTCACTACCGGCACAATGGCATTGCGCAGACGGATCGGAATATAATTGACCTTGTCCTGGATCGCATGGCCGCACTCATGAGCAGCTACACCGGCTGCCGCAATGGAGGTAGAGCCGTATACGCTGTCGGATAACCGCAGAACCTTGGCAGAAGGATCATAATGATCCGTCAGATCTCCGCTGATATGTTCGATCCGTATATTGCTTAAGCCTGCCTCCTGCAGGATCTGTGCTGCTACCTGTGCCCCTGTCATATTCCGGCTGTTTCTCACACGATTATATTTTCTAAATGTGCCACTGACATTGGCAGATGCGATCATACAGATCACGGCACCAATGATCACCAATACATACGTAGGATCCCAATAATATCCATAACCCATTCCCATTGGCATATGTCATTCCTCCTTATATCAAACAAATCAATCTGTGTTTCGAATTTGTGATATACCCTATCATATTCTTTCCCCAAAAACAAGAAACAATTTATGATTCTTTCTTAAAAAATTATAAATCGCCCGGATCAACAGATCGTACCGCCTCCCAGCACCACACCATCCTCATAAAATACCACTGCCTGTCCCGGAGTCACCGCTCGTACCTGTTCCAGAAAACGTACTGTAATTTCATCGGCCCCACAGCGTTCGATCACACATTTCGCTCCGGCATGAGAATACCGGATCTTGGCTGTCACTTTCTGTCCCTCTTCAAAATGATCTGCCGCCATATAATTGATATGGTCTGCGGTAAGTCTGTCCGTAAAAACATCCTCTGCCTCTCCGATCACGACTTCTCTTGTCTCCGGACGGATCTGTGTTACAAAAACAGGGTGGCCCATGGCAAGATTTAAGCCTTTTCGCTGTCCCACGGTATAATGTGAGATTCCCTTATGCGGTCCAAGAATCCTGCCATCAACCGTAACAAAATTGCCCGGCAGCTCCTTCTGTCCGGTCTCCCTCTCGATAAAACCGGCATAATCCTGATCCGGTACAAAACATATTTCCTGACTGTCCGGTTTATTGGCCACCTCTAATCCGATCTTTGCCGCGATCTCACGTACCTGTGGCTTGGTATAGTCTCCAACCGGCATCAGTGTATGTGCAAGCTGATGCTGGGTCAGATTATAAAGCGCATAACTTTGATCCTTCTGCGCCGTGACAGATGGAGCGATCGCATACCTTCCGTTGGCACACTGCACGATCCTTGCGTAATGTCCTGTCGCAATATAATCTGCCCCGATCTCCATGCTCCGATGAAGAAGAGACTCCCATTTTACATACCGGTTACAGGCAATACAAGGATTTGGCGTTCTGCCCCGGCGGTATTCCTCTACAAAATAGTCAATAACCTTTTCCTGAAATTCGTCCCGGAAATTCATCACATAATATGGAATATCCAGCATATGTGCCACTCTTCTGGCATCCTCTACAGCACTCCAACCACAACAGCCGCCCTCCTTTTCAATGCTGCACCGGTCCTCCTGCTGCCAGATCTGCATGGTGGCACCTATCACATGATACCCCTGCTCCTTGAGAAGATATGCCGCCACAGAAGAATCCACTCCTCCGGACATTCCCACGACCACTGTTTTGTTCTTATTTCCTGTCATGTCAATAACCATGCCTTTCCAAAACCTGCAGTTTCTGACCACAGGCATCCTGTCGGTAAAGTCAAATTTCACGCAGACGCACTCAGATGGAACAAATAAATTTGTCACATCCAAACTTTGTCCTGCACGAATAAAACCTTCCCTTTTTGTACCTTCGAAAAAACCGGACAGTCCAACAACCGTCCGGTTCATAATTTAAAGCTCTTACAAAACCTCAACTGCGAAAAGCACTGCTTCTGCGCTTTTTACTATATGAAGTATAGTGCTTCTCAGCAGCGTATTCGGCTGCTTTAGAAGCTCTGCTCCTCTAAAACCTCAACTGCGAAAAGCACTGTTTCTGTGCTTTTCTATGCGAAATCTTATTACTTCTTGACTGCGTATTGTGCAGTCTTAGAAGTAGTTTTCGCATTAGTCCTCATCCGAAATATCAGTCTTCGGCTTTTTTAATCCTTCAATCGTAATATGATTCTTCTCTGCATAATCCCAAAGAGCTGCGTGGATCGCCTCCTCTGCAAGCAGTGAGCAATGCACCTTTACCGGTGGAAGTCCGTCCAGTGCTTCCATAACAGCCTTATTGGTTACTTCAAGAGCCTCATAGATCGTCTTTCCCTTTACAAGCTCTGTTGCCATACTGCTGGTTGCCACTGCGGCGCCGCAGCCAAATGTCTTGAACTTGCAGTCCTTTACGATCTTGGTATCCTCATCAATATCCAGATAAATACGCATGATATCACCGCACTTTGCATTTCCTACGGTACCGACACCACTTGCATTTTCAATCTCGCCTACATTTCTCGGATTATTGAAATGATCCATTACTTTTTCGCTATAATTCATTGATAATCTCCCTTTCTTTTGTCTGATCTATAGGGTTTATATTGATCACTGCTCCTTCTGCTGCTTTACAAAATCATCATACAGAGGAGACATGCTGCGCAGTCTCTCCACAATCTTCTTTGCCTGATCTGCTACGAAGTCCATTTCTTCCATCGTATTGTCCTCTGAGAGGGTCAGACGGAGAGAACCGTGTGCGATCTCATGAGGCAGGCCGATTGCCCGCAGTACATGGGAAGGATCCAGAGAACCGGATGTGCAGGCAGAACCACTGGATGCACAAATGCCGTTCTGATCCAGAAGGATCAGAAGAGACTCTCCCTCAATAAAACGGAAGCAGAAGTTTACGTTATTCGGCAGACGTTTTACACGGTCACCGTTGAGACGGCAGTAAGGAATCTCTTTTTCCAGTCTCCCGATCAGATGATCTCTCAATGCTGTTTCCTTTGCGATTGTCTCGTCCATCTTGGCATGAGCAAGCCGGGCAGCCTTTGCCATACCTACGATCCCCGGTACATTGTGGGTGCCTGCACGACGGGAACGCTCCTGGGAACCACCATGGATCAGCGGACCGATCTTTACCTTATTGCTCATATACAGGAAACCGATACCC
>CAKRHL010000233.1 GCA_934338765.1 uncultured Lachnospiraceae bacterium
ACTCTGTCCATGAATCAGGACACGTCCCCTTCCGGACAATGCCCGCGGATACCCATCGGCATATCCTACCGGCACAGTAGCAACTCTTGTTTCTCTGGTGGTTGTATAAGTTCCGCCATAACTGATCTGCACTCCCGGCTCCAATGTCTTGACATAAGAAACATATGCCTTTAATTCCATGGCCGGACGAAGTGCGATCCTTGTCTTATCAACTTCCTCCGATGGATACATTCCGTAAACGGCAATTCCATCACGGACCATATCCAGATTAACCTCCGGCATTTCAATAATGCCGGCACTATTGGATACATGCTTGACAGGAAATGTCACGCCTGCATCCTCCAGACGTTTTACAAAGCTCTCATAACGCTGAAACTGCTTTTTGGCCCAGGTTTTGTCCGTCTCATCCATACGGGCAAAATGAGTAAAGCAACCCTCAATGGACAGATTCTCCAGCTTTGCGATACGGCAGATGGTTTCAAAGCTTTCCTCATCCTGCCGGAATCCAATACGGCTCATACCGGTGTCAAGCTTAATATGAATCTTTGCCTTTTTGCCAAGCTTAGCTGCCTCCTCATTGATTTCCTTTGCCATCTCCCAGGTAAAGACAGCCGTCGCAATATCATACCGGATCATCGCCGGATACAACGGCTTCGGGGTATATCCCAAAATCAGGACAGGCTTTTGAATGCCTGCCTGCCGCAGTTCAATTCCCTCTTCTAAAATTGCCACACCATATGCATCCGCCACATCATCCAATGTCTTTGCGACTTCCACCGCACCGTGACCGTATGCATCTGCCTTAATGATCGCCATCAGCTTAGTGCCGGGCTTTGTCAGCTTCTTTGCATTGACCACATTTTCATGAATGGCATCCAGATCAATATTTGCATATACTCTATAATAATCTCTCATTTTACTCGTATTCTCCATTTTTATCGTAATATTTTAACCTTCCATTTTCCAAAATCCAGCAGACTATCTTCTTTATTTTGGTAATATCTCCTGCAGCATATCCAGCAGATCACCTGCCATCATGCTGTAGCGTCCGCCCTTCCTGCGGACATACTCCTCTGCCGCAATGCCGTGAAGACAGACACCCAGCACGGCCGCCTTCGTCGGACGCATTCCCTGTGCCAGCAGACCGGCGATCATACCGCTTAAAACATCACCGGTGCCTCCTGTGGACAGCGCATTATTTCCGGTAGTATTAATATACACCTCGCCGCCATCTGTGACAACCGTTCGTGCATCCTTTAGTACAAGTGTCTGGCAGTTTGCACTTTCCAGTGACAAAAGTGCCTGTTCTACGATCTTTGCCCGGATTGCCGGAAGTTCAAACCGTGTTAATCTGGTCATTTCCTGCAGATGCGGTGTCAGGACTACATTTTCCGGCAGACAGATTTTTCTTGTGCCGTCCTCTCTCTTTACAAAATATGTTTCCTTTTTGGCCAAAACATTAAGTCCGTCAGCATCTATAACAACAGCTTTATTTTTCTCTTTTAACACTTCATCCAGCATAATCCCGGCAGGCTCCGCTGTCCCAATTCCGGGACCGATCACAATACAGGTAGCCCATTTGATCTCCTCCTGCAGACTCTTTGTGATATCAAAACGGTTCAGGGACTGGGTATAATCCAGCTCACTGTCATATGTCTTTACCAGTGCTTCCGGCAAAAGGTTCCTGATCACAGGACCGTTCTCTGCCGCTGTAAATACCTTGACCAGTCCACATCCCATACGATATGCTGCCGCTGCACTGAGATAGCAGGCACCGCTGATCTCCGGCGATCCGGCAATGATCAGTACCTTTCCATAACTTCCTTTGTTGGAACGAAGGATACGGGGCGGCATCATTTCCATAGCATCCTCTCTCGTCAGGGTATAGGTTCTTGGCGATACTTTTTCGATTACTTTTTTAGGGAATCCAATATCTGCCACCACTATATTTCCCGCATAATTACATCCCGGAAACAGCACGATTCCCCGTTTATTTGTTCCAAAAGTGATCGTAAAGTCTGCCGCAACTGCCACGGCAAGGATCTCCCCCGTGGATGCATTGACTCCGGATGGAACGTCCACGGCAAACCGCAGGGCATCCTGCTCATTGATCCAGTTAATGGCATCTGCAAACTCCCCTGTTACCTCCCTGGAAAGTCCGATTCCGAAAAGTGCATCCAATATAACATCATATTCGCCGGAGGGAAGTCCCGTGCATATATGAATTCCCAGATTTCTGGCAATTGCAAGCTGACGTTTCATTTCCTCACTGGCATGCTCCTCGTTACCGATCAGACTGACGGTTACCGGATATCCTTCCTCCCACAGCATTCTCGCCGCGGCAACACCGTCACCACCATTATTTCCCATTCCACAGACTGCCAGCACACGGCTTTCCTGTGCGGTATTGCTCTTGACACATCCGGCAACTGCAAGTGCCGCTTTTTCCATCAAAACCATAGACGGAATCCCGATTTCCTGTATCGTCATGCGGTCAATTTCTTTTGCTTCACGAACATCTGTAATATACTGCATCTGCAACTCTCCCTTCAATCCATTCTCTTAGTGCTTAAAATTTACTATTTTCATTTATTCTTGTTATACCTGAAACTTTTTGTTTCCATGTACAGCCTCTTTTCCTTCTGCTACAACATATGCAATTGCAACAGAGGAGGTATCACTCAATGAAACATGAATCCTCTCAATGCCACACTCGCCGGCATAGTCTTTGGTCTCTCCATATAATGTCACGCAGGGTTCTCCGGCTTCCCCACGGAGAATTTCAATTTCTTTTAATCGAACCTTTGCACAGATTCCTGTCTTTAATGCCTTGGCAACCGCTTCCTTTCCGGCAAAATTAATTGCGGCACAGGCAGTTCCTCTCGGTCCTCTCTGCCGGATCATTTCCTGCTCCTGCTCTGTATAATATTTCATCAAAAACCGGTCAGTTCTTTCACAGGCTTTTTTTATTCTTGCAATTTCCACAATATCAGTACCAATCCCATAAATCATAAGAACAAATCAATCCCCTTTTTAATATGTTGTCAGCCTTGTGTGTCCCCACAGTAAAGCATGCTTTCATCAATCCTCTAACTGGTTTTCTTCCATATTGCCCTTCCAGACCTGATGCTTCCGGTCAAAAATCTCAACCACCTCAGCTCCGAGAAGATTATGCATATATTTATACATCTGGGTATTTCTCATTTCCATATCCTGTTTTTTAAGAATCTCATTCTTTAAGCGTTCTCTTGTTTCCTCTACCCACTGGTCAATCTCTTCGATCGCATATGTATTGTCCATCAGCTCCTGATAGCAGACCTTCATACATTCCACCAGAAGCTCTCTGTTTGCAGCCTCAATCTGACCCGGTATCTCCCGTTTTACCTGCTCTGCCTGTTCCTTTTTCTCCCGAAGATCCGCCAGAAGCTTTTGATTGCGGTCCTGTTTCATTGAACGGATCGGACTGTCAATTTCATGACCGTCTGTCATGTTATTAACTATATTTTTCATCAGCACTTTCTTTGCCTTTTCATATTCCTTTAGGTCATTGTTGGTCTGTCCCTGTTTCCGGATCAGCTTATTT
>CAKRHL010000234.1 GCA_934338765.1 uncultured Lachnospiraceae bacterium
GTCCCTGCTCTGTTTCTCCCATATCTCCACTCCTGTCTGTCCCTGTTTTCTGTCCTATCAAATATCATTTTCTTTGTTATACGATCCCATATTCTTTCATCTTGTCATACATGGCGGTCAATGCACGGCCTCTGTGACTGATCTTGTTCTTCTCCTCAGGCGGAAGCTCTGCGGTGGTACATCCAAGCTCCGGCACATAAAAGATCGGATCGTAGCCAAAACCGTTCTCTCCCTTTTCGCTGTAACCGATCTGTCCCTCTACCACGCCGCGGCAGGTAAAACTTCTGCCGTCCGGAAATACACAGGCGATCACGCAGACGAAACGGGCACTGCGGTCCTCTCCCTCCACATCCTTCAAAAGCTCAATGATATGATTGTTTTTTACTGTATATGGAGTATCTTCTCCCATATAGCGAGCTGAATAAATCCCCGGTGCTTTATCCAGTGCATCCACCTCCAGCCCGGAATCATCTGCCAGTACGATCTGTCCTGTGATCTCGGAAATCTTGCGTGCCTTGATCAGTGCATTCTCCTCAAAGGTACTGCCATCCTCCACAATCTCTACATTCTGTAAGCCCTCATCCTTCAGGGAGGAAAATACAATATCCTCTCCCTGCAGGATCTGGCGGAATTCTTTCATCTTTCCTTCATTTCCGGTTGCCACGATAATCTTTTTCATGATCTTAATTCCTCTCTTTTATCTTCTTTTGCTCCAGCTTCACGCATCAGTTATTTGATTGCATTCTTTGCCAAATAACTCTGTCCCATTTTCGGGACACCTACTTTTCTATCCTCTGCAGACTTCTGCGCAGTCCGTTATAAATTCCCTGTGCGATCTCCCGCTGGTTTTTCTGCTTTTTTAAATATCGCATATCTGACCGGTTAGTCATATACCCCACTTCAACAATGGTGACCGGTACATCCGCATGATGCATCAGATACAGCTGATCTCTCCGGATCACTTTACGCCGCCGTCTGCCGGTAGTTTCACAAACTCCATCCAGAATATCCTTTGCAAGCTGCCTGCTGGTCAGATCTCCTGCTGTAGTTTCTTTCCTGCCGGAATATAACGTTTCCACTCCCTTTGCCGTCGTGTCATAAGCATCCGAGGCATTACAGTGAACACTGATCAGTACATCTGCTCCGGCATCCTTCGCCAGTCTGACCCTATCCTTTTTGGAAACATCCCTGTCGTCCAGTCTGGTATAGTATGCCTTGATATCGGTGCCATCCAGAATCTGTTTCAGGTATCCCACAATTTTCAGTGCCGAATCCTTTTCCCGATACTTCCAGTCCACCGAACCCGTTCCCTCGTCACCTCCGCCATGTCCGGCATCGATCACCACCACATGGGAATATACCTCCTTCGGACGACGGAGTACAATATAGCAGGCATCCTCCGACTCCAGAAGCTCCGGCTCATAGATCCGGTTCATCTCAAAAGTGAATCGAGCCATCTCATGAGTCTGGGATATTTTCTGTTTTTTGATCGCGCTCTCCGCCTGGGTTGTCTTATCTCCCTTATGATACTTTACCGATGACTTTCCATAGCCTTTGACCGGGGTTCCTTTCATGGTCAGAGTCATGGTACGCTCCATATAGTCATTGTCCAAACGGACTGAAACAGCCTGTCCCGTCACTGTTTTGCTGATCTCGATATATCGTTCCCCCAGACGGCTGAGCTCATCCTGCTTCATAACATGTGCTTCCACATGCTCGATATTGGACAGCTTCTGTGTCTGTGCCCTCTGGCTCCTGCCGCTATCCTTTTGCCGGAAACCCTTCTGGGATGAAAAGCTCCCGGCAATCGTGATCAACAGGACAACTGCCAGCAGACCCACGCTTCGAAACGCCAGCCTGCGCCATTCCCGCATCTCCATCTATCATGAATCCTCTCTCGTATTTTAAGAATCGGCAAAATGTCTGAACAAACTCCGCTTCTGCCTTTGGGAACATTGTACCATAGATTACATAAAACCACAAATTACGACACTTTTCTTTGTCTTTTTGGTTGAAAGAGATACCTGCACCCTGTATAATAAAGTAGTTGAGTTTTGCAGTTTTCCCTGCAATATTACGGATCATTTTATAACAGGAGAGAAAATTATGACAAAGACTATGAATTTACAGGGTGTCTGGGATTTCCAGCTTGACGCAGGCTGTACCGGCATCCGCAATGCATTTTATACAAAAAATTTCGACGATACGATTTCTCTGCCAGGTACCACCTCTATGGCACAGAAGGGAACATTTTCCGACAAAAAGGAAACGGGGACTCTGACGGATCCATATCTGTATGAGGGATATGCATGGTACTCCAGAGAGGTTCATCTGGAGCCGGAGGATCTGGGCAAGGAGATCCTTCTCTATCTGGAACGTACCCGTGTGACTATGGTATGGGTCAACGATATACAGATCGGTACCTATGACAGTCTGAATACACCACATATTTATAACCTTACAAAGGCCGTGACCGGACAGGACTTTCGTCTGACCATACTGGTTGCCAATCTTCAGAAGCCGGAGGAAGGGGAAGCCGATCCACTGGCTTATCCCACAAAAGGCGGTCATCTGACCTCCCCGGATACACAGACCAACTGGAACGGTATTATTGGTGAGATTTCTCTTCGCATTCACGAAGCCTGCTATATCTCCCATATCAAGACACTTCCGGATACAAAAACCGGTACTGTGACACTGGAAATGACCACAGTAAACACTTCCGGTGCGGATGCTTCCCACACCATTGAGATCCATTCACAGCTTCGTGATCGTGACGGACTCAAAGACCAGGTTACTCCTGTCCAGTCCTTTGAAGTTCCATTTCCGGCCGGGGAAGCAGTATATTCTGTGACATATGACCTGGGAGACCACCCGGTACTCTGGAGCGAATATGCCCCGGTGATCTATGAACTGACCGTTTCCTTCGCGGACAGCACCGAAACTGTCACCACCACTTTCGGACTCCGTGATTTTACCACCGAAGGTCATGATTTCCTGATCAACGGCCGCAAGACATTTCTGCGAGGCAAGCATGACGGTCTGATCTTCCCACTGACCGGCGCAGTTCCTGCTACAGTTGGGGAATGGATCAAGGTATTGTCCATCTCCAAAAGCTATGGCATCAACCATTACCGTTTCCATACCTGCTGTCCTCCGGATGCCGCTTTTACTGCCGCTGATCTGGTGGGTATCTATATGGAGCCGCAGCTTCCGTTCTGGGGTACGATGACAGCTCCGGGAGAGGAAGGCCACAATGAAACCGAACAGTCCTATCTCATAGAAGAGGGCTATCGTATGATGAAATATTTCGGAAACCACGCATCCTATTGTATGATGTCCCTGGGCAATGAGCTCTGGGGAAGCAAGGAACGGATCTCTGAGATCCTCGCCGCATATAAGGCCGTGGATACCCGTCACTTATATACACAGGGCTCCAACAATTTCCAGCACACACCGGTCATTCTGCCGGAGGAGGACTTCTTTGTGGGCGTGCGCCTCAGCAAGAACCGTCTGTTCCGTGGCTCCTACGGTATGTGCGACACACCGCTGGGACATATTCAGTCTGCCGAG
>CAKRHL010000235.1 GCA_934338765.1 uncultured Lachnospiraceae bacterium
GTGATGGAACGTGCATTGAAGATGGCAGAGTCCAATGCCTGCATGAAACGTATTGTGGCGGCACCGACGGCAGGCTCTTGTGGTGTTCTTCCGGCAGTTCTTATCACGTATCAGAAGGAGGAAAACTGTCCGGAGGAGGAAGTTGTGAAGGCTTTGTTTGTATCTGCCGGGATCGGTGGGATCATTGCGAGCCGCGCTTCCATTGCCGGAGCACAGGGGGGCTGTCAGGCGGAGATCGGTTCAGCCAGTGCCATGGCGGCCGGAGCTCTGACATTTCTAAGAGGAGGAAATCTGCAACAGATCTACGAGGCTGCAGCACTGGCATTAAAAGGACTTTTGGGACTGGTGTGTGATCCGGTGGCCGGTTTGGTAGAAGTGCCCTGCGTCAAAAGAAATGTGATCGGCTCCGTCAATGCGGTGACCTCCAGTGACATGGCAATGGCCGGGATCTGTTCCTTTATCCCGGTGGATCAGGTGATCGACGCCATGGATGAGATCGGACGAAATATGCCGTGCCAGTACCGGGAGACCAGTGAGGGTGGTCTGGCGGCAACGCCTGCCGGGAAGGCAGTTGCATTATAAATCATTGGAAAAATAATCCATAATGAGACACAAGGTATCATTATTTTCTCCGAATCCGTTGACTTCTTATATAAACGATGTTATATTTTGGTATATAGTGGCTGCACTATGCACGAATGTATTGAAAAATGCACGAGAGGCATATGAATGCACCTAAAATGAATATAAAAGAAAGAAGGCATGTGAAAGGAGAAATGTGTATGAAGAAATTTTTTAAGCAGCGAGGGAAAAAACTGACTGCCATGGCGACAGCATTTGCACTACTGTGTACTGTCGGCGTATTGCCGGAGAATGTGCGGCATGCATCTGCAGCGGAGGAAACTTCAGGTAGTCAGGCAGAGGAGCAGGTTCCGGAGGAGGATCAGACTTCCGGGGAAGGACTCGCTCTTACCAGGGAGAATTTCCCGGACCGGGTTTTCCGGAGTTATTTACAAGGATATTGGAAAGAATGTGACAAAGATGGTGATGGCAAATTGTCTGATGAGGAACTGCATAGCCTGACGATTTTCGCAACAAATGTGAATCAGGATGATGATTCGAGCCCAAAGATAAAAAGCCTCCGGGGAATTGAGAAACTAAAATATTTAGAAGAAGTGGCGGTATACAGCAACAGTATTCGCGGGGAATTAGATGTCAGCGATTTATCTGCTCTGACGCGCCTTGAGTGTGGCGGAAATAAGATTACGTCTATTGTTTTGCCGGAGGAGAGCAAATTAAAGGTATTGGATTGTTCCTGGGATCCGATCACATTTCTGGATCTTAAAGGACAGACAGAACTGGAACAGTTATGTTGTCCAATGTCTTCTCTCAAAACCCTGGATCTTACGAACCAGACAAAGCTTAAATTGCTGAATGTAGGTAACAGTGCGCTTACCAGTCTTATTTTGCCGGATCACGAATTAATAGATAGAAAATACTGTACAGATATTACGGCATACCTGACACAGAATTATGTTGACTTCAAGGAAGCGACAGTCTTTCCGGGGTTTGATCTGGAACGGGTTCAGAACATACAGTTAAAAAAGAATGGGAAGAAAACGGTGGAGCTTTCTTTGGACACATTAAAGGCGGACAATTTCCGGATTGAAGGATTGGATTTGGGGGATGAGATTACCTATACCTATAATTGTGCCGCAGATCCTTCCAAGGATCCGATCGATATTGAATTTTCGTTACGTGTGGGGGCTGCTGGCTGGAGGAATCCTTATCCTCCGGCTTCCGGGGAGGGTCTGTATCCTCCGGAGTATGAAGAGGATCAAAAAATGTATTACGCACCACCTCTGATCAAGAGACTGAGTGATATCACACTGATGGAGGGATGGCAGTGGGAGGAAGGAACCGATACAGCAAAAAAGATAGAAGCAGGAAAGCTGACGACTGCTGCAGCCATATACACAGCACAGGATGCTTATTATTATAGATCAAGTAAGTTAAATGCTGAAATTTCCATATGGGGCTGTACCCATCCTTCGGAAAGCGTCATACATCATGAGGCCAAGGCACCGACGCTCACAGAGAAGGGCAATATCGAATATTACGAATGTGAAGATTGTGGCGATTGTTACACACAGCCGGATGATTTTAGCAGCATTTTATCCAAAGAGGAGACAGAGCTTCCAATCCTTTATCTGGCTGATGATGTGGAAAGCACCGAAAGCCGGATCGGTTACGGACAGAAAATTGAAAATCTGGATATTTTCAGGGTAAGGTGGAATGAGAATTCAGGGATAACGGCAGTTCGTGCCACATCCATTGAGATTGAAAAAGTGATATACCGGAAAGATGAAAATGCGGATAAGAAAGTGATTACCGATAATAGTGGTTTCTATATTGAAGGGATTGGAGAAACTACGGAGGGGCACTTGTATGTTGACATTTCCAAGGAAACTCCGAAGAAATCCCTGGGGAGTCTGAGCTATGACCATGGCAGCGATGGTAATGATTTTCCAAAGCCGGGGATATATACGCTGGATCTGACTGTGGATGTCGTGCCGCTGTCTGGAGAAAACGGTCGGAATGAAGGGCAGGAAACGGATCCGGAGGGAGAGCAGGAGACAGAACAGGAGGTCGATCAGGCTCAGAGGCAGAAGATTTCACTCCGGCGGACAATTATTATAGAGAAACAGAAAGATACTCCGGGTATGCCGGAAGCCTCTATGGAAGTACCATACACTACTAACGTAGTGGGGCAGATTTCACTGGAGGAGAATTGGAAATGGGCATCCGGAGACAGCGAAAAGGCATTGGAAGTAGGAGAAGCCGTGACGGTTACAGCAGAATATACCGGAACAGATGCAGATCTGTATGAAGATACTGTGGAAGTGACCGTTACCAGACTGGCTTGCGATCATCCGGAGGATAAGCTGGAGTTGCGAAATAAGAAGGATAATGTATGCGAGAATGGATATACCGGAGATTCTTTCTGTAAGCAGTGTAAGACAATTGTAAGACCGGGAGAGATGATTCCGGCACATCATGATCTGACTCTGGTTCCGGCAAAGGCAGCCACGGACACAATGCCCGGAAATATGGCATATTATGTGTGCGGTGATTGTGGAAAATGTTTTGAGGATGAAGGTGGCACGAAGGAAACCACAAAGGATAAGGTGAAGATTCCGGCACTGGGCACACCGGTACCGAGTGTGACTCCGGCTCCGACATCGAAGGCAACTGCAGAGCCGTCACCGACAAATCATCCGGCAGTCACAGAGGTTCCAACAAAGGAGCCGGTGAAGACAGAGACTCCAGCGACGAAAGCTCCGACAAAGGAACCGGTGAAGACAGAGACCCCGGCGACGAAAGCTCCGACAAAGGAACCGGTGAAGACAGAGACCCCGGCAACGAAAGCCCCGACAAAGGAGCCGGTCAAGACAGAGACCCCGGCAACGAAAGCCCCGACAAAGGAGCCGGTCAAGACAGAGACCCCGGCAACGAAAGCCCCGACAAAGGAGCCGGTCAAGACAGAGACCCCGGCAACGAAAGCCCCGAC
>CAKRHL010000236.1 GCA_934338765.1 uncultured Lachnospiraceae bacterium
ATGTAACACCGAGCACAAGGATACATTCAATACCACCATGTCCGATACCGTAGCTTACGGCAGTTTCTTTGTTGGGATGCTTTGTCAGCACAAAACGAAAGGCAAGATAACGGCCGGTCTCCTCAAAGAGTGCCGCTACTAATGCCGCATAAACGGTATACAAGATAATATTTCCGTTGATCGCCTTTGATACGGGATTGCTGGACAAAAGAAAAAAGGAATGCGGGATCATTTCCAACATTCGTGAAAAGGTGATAAAAACCATAATACCTACAAAAAACGGTACGAGACTGCGTTTTGTATACATCTTCCATGCAACGATCAGCACAACAGGGATCGTGATCGCCAGCAGTCCTGTCTGCAGCATTGCATTTAATACACTATGTTCAATCATTATAAACTCCTTATCTACTTATTTTTATTTAGAGTAACACACCCTGCTTTTTATTGCAAATTATATTGAAATCGTTTATGATTTTTTAAGATGATCCATGTCAGAGGAAATCGTGATGATATGGTATATTCAGAAAGGAATGAGCTCACAATGAAAAGCAGTACAGAATTAAAAAAAGATATTATGGCTATAGACCACCGGGGTTATCCCGGATATAAGGGATTGCGGGGCAGCTACCAGTTTGTGGATTTTATCCTGTCCATCGATCATGTACAGGGAGATCCCTTTGCCTCTCCGTCCCATCTTTCCGTTTCCGTAGACGGACGCCGGGCAGGTTTTCCAAAGGAGTATTACTCCGGGCAGATCCAGCGTGTCACGCTGCAGGATCATCTGACCAGACTGTTTGGAAAGACTCTGGCACCACTCTCCTTTAAGGCGAAGGGCTCCGGAAAAAGCGGTCTTTTGTCTGTCTCCCACTGCGGTCAGCAGGTGTTGGAGCGCACGGCATGTGAGATTGGAGCGGATGGTTCCGTGACGATCCGTTTTGAGGCAGGATTTCCGGCAAATGGCCGTTCAGTCAATGCCAGAGAGCTGATCAGAATGTTGTTTGACTTTGTCCCGGAGGCGGTGAAAAAGACGTTATTTTATGGGAAGGTAAATCACAATGCACTCCAGAAAGCAATCGAGCTGGCGGAGGATCAGCAGTATATAAGGGAGCATCTGGAGGAAAAGGGTCTTACTGCTTTTCTGGCAGACGGAGCTGTTCTGCCAAGAGAAAGCGGTATATCGGATCGTCCTATGAAGGATGCTGTTCCGTTCAAAAGTCCGGACAGCCGGAGGGTATCCTTTACTCTTCCACATCACGGGGAACTTTCCGGTATGGGGATCCGGAAAGGTGTCACACTTTTTGTAGGTGGCGGTTATCATGGAAAGTCCACACTCCTGCAGGCGTTGGAAATGGGCGTTTACAACCACATTCCCGGGGACGGCAGGGAGTTTGTGATCACAGATGATACGGCATGGAAGCTTCGTGCCGAGGATGGGCGCAGTATTTCCCGGACGGATATTTCCCCGTTTATCAATCATCTGCCGAACAAAAAGGATACGGTTCACTTTTCTACGGAGGATGCCAGCGGAAGCACTTCGCAGGCCGCCAATCTAATGGAGGCGGTAGAAAGCGGCACCCGGCTTTTCCTGATCGATGAAGATACCTCTGCCACCAATTTTATGATCCGGGACGAGCTGATGCAGAAGGTCATCTGCCGTGAGGAGGAGCCCATTACACCATTTATCGAGCGGGTCCGCAGCATGTATGAGGATCTTGGGATTTCTTCTGTGATCGTGGCAGGAAGCTCCGGTTCCTTTTTCCAGATTGCGGATACGATCATACAGATGAAAGAATACGTTCCTTATGATATTACAGACAAGGCAAAGGAGGCCGCCGAAGAATATCCGGCACTGAATCTGCAGCCGTCCATCCATGTTTCTGACAATGTCCGCAAGCCAAAGGCAAATCAGGCATTGAAAAAGGATCCACGCCTGAAAATAAAAACCATGGGCACCAACGAAATGCTTCTTGCAAAGGATTCCATTGAACTGCGTTATCTGGAGCAGCTGATCGACGGGGAACAGACAAATGCGCTGGCGTATGGACTGAAATATCTGGAATTAAACCGGATGAATGGGGCAAAATCCGTGCCACAGCTTCTAGATGATTTGGAACAGATGATCCGCACCAAGGGCTTAGCCTCTCTTTTTGACAGAGAATATGTACGCTCCGGTCTTGCCATGCCGCGGCGTCAGGAAATGGCGGCATGTCTGAACAGATACCGGAAGCTGTACTTTTAATAACGGAAAATCATAATTGAGTGTAAATAAATCAGTGCGCAATTACTGTTGAAAAGTCTGTTATTAGTTATGATTTTATTTATGAGAAAAACCGGATGATCCTTATGGTTCATCCGGTTTTCATATCACTTTTATATCATTTACTCTGTCCATTTAATTGGACATCTTCTACGATCCGGCCTTTATCCAGATTTGGCTGCAGGAAGTTTTCTTTGGCATATTCCCATAAAACCTCGGAGCCCTTGGCGGTGTTTTTGTTGCGCCCAAGGATCTGACTGAGACGGATCCCTCTATCAGCCCAGCTTTTACCGTCAGTGGCGGCATTGAGCATCATAGGCTGCAGATTGTCCATGGTTCTGGCAAAGCGGGATTCCGGTGTATTTTCTGCCTCAAACTCCTCCCAGATCTCACGGAATTTCTTTCCCTGATCCTCCGGAAGCATTTGAAATAATCGGTCTGCCGCAGCAAGCTCCCGGCTTTTCTGCGTTTTTTTGCCTTCCTCATCGTAGGCGTAGGTGTCTCCGGCGTAAATCTCCACCAGATCATGGATCAAAAGCATGGTCATGGTTCGGAGAACGTCAATCTCCTCGTTGGCGTATTCACTGAGAAGTACGGTCATGACTGCCATGTGCCATGCATGCTCTGCGTCATTTTCCTTGCGGACGGCACCGGTCAGCCAGGTCTGCCGCCCCACAAACTTTTCCTTATCAATTTCCCGGCAGAATGCAATCTGCTGTTCTAATCGTTTCTCATCCATTTGATCTCACTTCCTGCTCTTTATCATAAATGCTCAACCTAATAATCCGGTACTGAAATAACGCTCCATACGGTCTGCAAGCACCGTGGTGATCACTTTATCTGAGCCGTATTTTGCTGCCATTTGTTTACATGCCCATATATTGGCTCCGGAGGAGGTGCCGCACAGGAGTCCCTGTACTTTTGCAAGCTGTCTGGTGGTCTCGATGGCATCCTCGTCTGATACCTCTACTACCTCATCGATCAGGGATGTATCAAGAACGGCAGGAATGAATCCGTCTCCGATCCCCTGGATCTGATGGATCCCCGGCTTATCCCCATGAAGTGCGGAGACATTCTTTGGCTCTACGGCAATGATCTTGATATCGGGATTCTGATCCTTCAGATAACGTCCGATGCCCTGCAGGGTTCCGGCACTCCCAAGACCGCCCACGAAAATATCCACCTTACCGTCAAGCTCCCTGTAAATTTCCGGTGCTGTGGTATGGTAATGGATATCCGGGTTTGCCGGATTTTCAAACTGTTGTGGCATAAAGCCCTGATCCCCCAGCTC
>CAKRHL010000237.1 GCA_934338765.1 uncultured Lachnospiraceae bacterium
GCAGTCAAGGGCAATATTGATGTCAACGGACCGGTGATCGTAGATTCTACAGCAATCGTACAGGGAAGTATTAAGGCAAAGTCAATTCAGGTCAATACAGGTGCTGTTGTTGATGGATACTGCTCATTGAACTATGCAGGTGTGAATCTGGATGAGTTTTTTGAAGATAAATAATATGGGGATGGACAAAGACTATGGCAAAGTATAAGAGAGTGTTATTAAAATTAAGTGGTGAAGCCCTTGCCGGTCCCAATAAGACCGGATTTGACGAGGCAACCTGTCTTGAGATTGCCAGACAGGTCAAAGAGCTTGTGGATCAGGGGATCCAGATCGGCGTTGTAACAGGTGGCGGTAATTTCTGGAGAGGACGCACCAGCAAAAACATCGACCGTACCAAGGCAGATCAGATCGGTACGCTTGCTACTGTAATGAACTGCATTTATGTTTCTGAGATATTCCGTTCTGTCGGGATTCAGACTGCCGTGCTGACACCGTTTGCCTGCAGTTCCTTTACCGAGCTTTTTTCAAAGGATCTGGCAGTGAAGTATATGGAGCAGGGAGTTGTGACATTCTTTGCAGGTGGTACCGGTCATCCGTACTTTTCGACCGATACTGCCCTTGTACTGCGGGCAGTGGAGATGGAAGCGGACATTATCCTGTCCGGCAAGTCGATTGATGGTGTGTACGATTCCGATCCGGCAGTCAATCCGGATGCCAAAAAGTATGATGAGATCGATATCAATGAGGTTATTAACCAGAGACTCGGTGTGATCGATCTGGCAGCTGCCGTTCTGTGCATGGAGAATCATATGCCAATGATGATATTTGGTTTAAATGAGGAGAACAGTATCGTTAATACAGTACAGGGAACCACTCATGGAACCCTTGTGACAGCATAATTAAATGGAGGATTACAATGAGCGTGGAATTAAAACAGTACGAAGACAAAATGAACAAGACACTGGACAGCCTGTCCGGTGAGTATACAACGATCCGTGCAGGACGTGCCAATCCGCATGTACTGGACAAGATCACTGTAGATTATTATGGAACACAGTCCAATCTGCAGAGCGTTGCCAATATTTCGGTATCAGAGGCACGTACTTTGGTGATCCAGCCTTGGGAGCCAAGCCTGATCAAGGAGATCGAGAAGGCGATCATGACATCGGATCTTGGCCTGACACCAAACAACGATGGTAAGGCAATCCGCCTGACATTCCCGGAGCTTACCGAGGAGCGTCGTAAGGAGCTGGTAAAGGATGTCCGCAAGAAGGGCGAGAATGCAAAGGTTGCGATCCGAAACATCCGTCGTGATGCCAACGATGCGATCAAGAAAGAGCAGAAAGCCAATGAGATCTCTGAGGATGAGGAGAAGACATTGCAGGATGATATCCAGAAGCTTACAGATACTTATATCAAAAAGGTAGATGGCATGGTTGAGGATAAGTCAAAGGAAATTATGACAGTATAAGAACTTTCAGCAGGGATAGGCGGTTGTCTGTCCCTGTGTTTTCTAAATTCATAAATTTGCGAAAAAGTTGTCTTTTGAAGTAGATAACAAGAGAAAGGATCAAGAGTCTTATGGGTGAGAATAAAAAAGCAGTGCCAAGACATGTGGCGATCATATTGGATGGAAACGGCAGATGGGCAAAGAAGCGTATGCTGCCGAGAAATGCCGGTCATGCGGCCGGAAGCAAGAATGTGGAGAAAATCTGTGAGGCTGCCTGGAATATGGGCATTGAGTATGTGACCATGTACGCTTTTTCTACAGAGAACTGGTCCAGACCACAGGAGGAAGTGGATGCTCTGATGAAGCTTTTACATAGCTATCTGAAGGATTGTATCAAGACCAGCAAAAAGAACAATATGCAGGTTCGTGTGATCGGTGATATCAGCCGTCTGGAGCCGGAGCTTCAGGACAAGATCAAAGAGCTGGAGGAGGTTTCCGCAAGCAATACAGGTCTTCATTTTCAGGTGGCATTAAATTATGGCAGCAGAGATGAGATACGCAGGGCTGTCCAAAATATGGTACAGGATGCAGAGGAAGGAAAGCTTCATAAGGAGGATGTCACAGAGGAGAAGATAGCAGAATATCTGGATACAAAGGATATTCCGGATCCGGATCTGATGATCCGTACCAGCGGAGAGCAGAGACTTTCCAATTATTTATTGTGGCAGCTTGCTTATGCTGAGTTCTATTTTACGGACACCCTGTGGCCGGATTTCAATAAAAAAGAGCTGGAAAAGGCGGTTGAGTTTTATCAGTCGAGAGACAGACGATTCGGAGGAATCTAGTATGATTGGAAAGGTGAGGTTTTTATAATGTTTTGGACAAGATTGGCAAGCGGGATCGTACTGGTGGCGATCACCATTGCACTGATGGTAAATGGCGGATGGCCGCTGTTCTGGGTAGTGACGGCGATTTCGCTGATCGGATTATTTGAGCTTTATCGTGCTGCAGGGCTTCAGAAGACTCCGCCGGCAGTGATCGGATATATATCAAGTATCATTCTTGATATTCTCATATTAGATAATTATTATGAATATTTAATATTATGGCTGATTCTTACGTTGATGGTCATGATGGCATGCTATGTGATCGCATATCCGAAGTATCATTCAGATCAGATGACTCTTTTGTTTTTTGGACTGGTTTATGTGACACTGATGATGTCCTTTATCTTTAAGGTGCGTTATCTGGAGGGCGGTATCCTGACCGTATGGCTGATCTTTGTGGCTTCCTGGGGGTCTGATACATGCGCTTATTGTGCAGGTAAGCTTTTGGGGAAGCACAAGCTTCCGTCAAAGCTCAGCCCCAATAAGACTATTGAGGGATGTCTGGGAGGCATTATCGGTGCGGCATTGATCGGTTTTCTGTTTGCTCTGGCGTTTTATCGTCAGGAGACAGAGTACTGGTGGCAGTTTGCATTGATCGGAGGTGTCGGTTCTGTGATCTCCCAGATCGGTGATCTGACTGCCTCTGCGATCAAGCGTAATTATGATATTAAGGATTATGGAAAACTGATTCCGGGACACGGCGGTATTCTGGACCGCTTTGACAGTATTATATTTACGGCACCTTTAGTTTATCTGCTTGCTATCCTGCTGTAGAGGTTTGAAAACAGCAGAGGAAGGTTGATCAAAAGATGGGATGCGCATAACAGTCAGGGATAACATGTGGGTTATGTCTGATACGATAAGGGAATCATTTACAATGGGAGGATTCAAGTGAGACATATAGCAATTTTGGGTTCTACAGGATCCATCGGGACACAGACGCTGGAGGTTGTAGAAAATAATGAGGATATGAAGGTGGTGGCTCTGGCTGCCGGAAGCAACATTGATCTGGTAGAGCAGCAGATCCGCAAATTCCATCCGGAGGTGGTGTGCATTTACCGGGAGGAAAAAGCGAGAGAGCTGGCGCGCAGAGTGGCAGATGAAAATGTATCTGTGCTTTACGGCATGGACGGACTGATCGCCTGTGCCACTGTGGCTTCTGCGGATGTGGTCGTGGCAGCGGTAGTGGGT
>CAKRHL010000238.1 GCA_934338765.1 uncultured Lachnospiraceae bacterium
AGCCAATGGTGCCACCTGCAGGTAAACTATCCGGATATCTCATATGTTATCTCCTTTTGTATATTACTCAAGCTTCGTACATTGTACCACATTTCATACTGGTTTTTCAAAATGAAATAACGTATAATAGCAAATGAGATTTGTCATTTTATGTATGGAGGATAATTATGGAATACGGATTACTTGGAGAAAAACTCGGACACAGCTATTCAAAGGAGATTCATGAGCAGCTTGCGGATTACACCTATGATCTCTGTCCTGTGAGCCGGGAAGATTTCGATGATTTTATGAATAAACACGATTTTAAGGCGATCAATGTGACGATCCCTTATAAGAAGGATGTGATCCCTTATCTGGACAGTATGGATGACAATGCTGCCTCCATCGGTGCCGTCAATACGATCGTGAACAAAAACGGTCGTCTGGAGGGACATAATACAGATTTTTCTGGTTTTCTTTATATGATCGAGAAGCACAATATCCGGATCAAGGGCTGTAAATGCCTTGTCCTTGGCAACGGAGGTGCCGCCAAAGCTGTTATCGCTGTATTGAAGCATCTGAATGCCGCCGAGATCAAACTGGTTTCCCGCCGGGATACTCCGGACACCATTACGTATGAGGAATGTCTGACGCACCATACAGATGCAGATGTGATCGTAAACACCACCCCGGTCGGTATGTATCCGCATACGGACGCTTCCCCTCTGGATCTGACACCATTCACGAAATGTCATGCCGTTCTGGATATTATCTATAATCCGTTGGAGACGAAGCTGACCGCACAGGCAAAATCCCTCGGGATCACCGCCGTGACCGGACTGGAGATGCTGGTGGCACAGGCTCTGTATGCAGTGGAGTTCTTTCTGGATACAAAGTTAGATACCGCCTTGATCGACGTGATCTATCAAAAGATTGCTGCAGAGAAGACACAATCATAAAAATGCAACACACACATTTACTATTCCAAACAGAAAAAGAGACACTCCTTTTGATATTTTGAATATCATTATGGAATGTCTCTTTTTTATTACTCATTAAAACTTATTTTTTCGTACATTCTACGATCAGCTCACCGGCACGTACTGTAGATTTTCCATCCAGATCATCAAAGAATCTCTTCTTAAACTCCTGCAGCTTATCATCCTCAAAGTCCTGTGTCTCTATGCAGGATACCAGATCACTGTATGTCCGGACGATCTTGCCCGGTGCCATGTCCTCATACTCATAGTAAAATCCTCTGGAGGAAATGTAGCGCTCCAGATCATAAGCATACATCACCATTGGAATGTCTAACAAAGATGCCTCGAACACAACCGAAGAATAATCCGTGATCAGCACATCTGTTACAAACAGGAGATCATTTAACTCGGAGTTTGCTGACAGGTCAATGATATAATCCTTATATTTCTTGCGGATATGACTGCGGTTATTGACAAACGGATGATGCTTGACAATGATCGCATATTCCTTGCCCAGATCCTCGTAAAGCTTGTTCACATCCAGACGATCCACCGGATAATAGCCACTCAGTTTACCATTGCCACGGAAGGTCGGTGCAAACAACAGGATCTTTTTATCCTTAAGCTGTGGATATTTCTCATAAAACTCATTGGTAACTTTCTCTTTGTATGCTTTATCAAAGAATACATCAGTTCTCGGGATACCTGTAGCTGCCACCTTATCCTCGGAGATACCAAAGCCCTCTGCGTAAAACTTTGCAATATTGCGGGAGCTGACCAGCGCGTAATCATAGTTACGATGGTTCGGACTCTTCTGAGTCTGACCGCCCGGACGTCCCATACGGCTGCAGCCGAAGGTTTTAAAGGCTCCGCAGGCATGCCACAGCTGGATCAGATAAGTATCTTTTCTCCTTGGCATCCGGAAGAACAGCTCGCAGTAATCATCCACCAGGATCACCTTGGCATTACCAAAGTACCATGCCATCCGGATCAGGCTGCTGATCCGCATCTGCTTGACCTCATGGCTGTCCAGTACATAACGGCGGTCAAGTTCCGGTACACCATCAAGATATTGATTGACAAACTCGAAGTTTCCCGTAAGATCATCACGACGATTGGACAGGAATACTACCCGGTTCTTTTTGATCGGGGTAAGTCTGGCAATGGTATTGACCACATCCATCATCCACATCTTCGTTGCAAGAATACCGATACGGATCCGGCTGAAGGTATCCATCTTCGCCCTGACATGCTTCAACAGATAAATAATACCATTCTCCGGTATCTTTGCGTTTTTGTTCTGACAGCCGGTTGCCGCCAGCAGTGCATCAATAAAAAATACAGGAATCAATACCACAGAAAAACAAAACAGCACAAAATGCCACAGCCACATGATCACTCCGTTAAAGATCTGTCTGCCCTTGTGCGGCTGGAATATCTTTTCCTGACCCGGCTTGGCATTTAAGATCACACGACGGGAATCCTCAGAAAATCCCATCTCATACTCTATATATGTCTGTCTCTCCTGCTCGGAATCATCCACACCAACAGCTGTTTCGCGCACCAGAAGCTCTAACGCCTTCTCATCCTCCGGATCCACGGTAAACGGCACACTCTCTAGCACCGTATGACCATAGCTTAACTCCAGCGAAAACTCGATATGCTTATTCTTGGGCTGTTTGTAAAACAGATATTTCAACATGTAATTATAGGATGCCATCAAGTAAAAGCTGCCGTCCTTCTCACTTTGATAAAAGCGGACTACGACAGGCAAACGTCTTGTCTGCTCTCCGTTATCAAATATAATCGTCATTTTGGGATCACGAACCTTCTCATCCCAAGGTCCCGATGCACTGACCGCAAGCTCCAGTCTTTCTTCCCGAAGCAGCAATCGATGTATGGTTACTTTAAAATCCATTCCTTTCACCTCATTATTTATTACGCTTTCTGCTCTTTACATAGATTTCATAAAACTCGGACTTTTCTATTATCCTCTCTTTCACCAAAAAAAGCAAGTCTCTTTACAAAAAAAGAAGACTCCCTGCACGGAGTCTCCTTTTTGATTCTAAAATGGCAAATTGTTATTATTATAGCCCGGCAAGATCGCGTCCTGCAGACTTGCAGGAATCTAAAGCGTCATCATCCGGAGCGTTATTGGCAATGATTCCTTCTCCGTTCCAAACAGAAGCACCATCAGAGGATACTCTGTCCTCCCAGTCGCGCATCCAGTCACCGCTTCCCCATCCGTAAGAGCCAAATAAAACAACGGTCTTGCCGGAAATCGCTCCATCAAGCTCCTCCATCAAAGGCTCCATGATCGTTTCCTCAAGCTGCTCTGCTCCCATGGACGGACAACCCAGTGCAATCGCCTTTGCATCCTGTACATCTGCCGCACTGGCGGTCTCCGCCGTGATCAGTTCTGCCTCCGCACCGGCTTCCTTAGCCCCCTCTGCGATTGCTGCAGCCATAGCTGCTGTATTACCTGTACCACTCCAATAAATGATCTTGACTTTAGCCATCCTTGATAAACCTTCCTTTCTCCAGCCTCCTACTATGATACCCATAATA
>CAKRHL010000239.1 GCA_934338765.1 uncultured Lachnospiraceae bacterium
CCTTTGGCAATATCCGCTGCATGAGCTGCGATCTTAGATGCAATGATTCCTTCCTTTACATCATTCAGATCCGGCAGACGAAGATGCTCCGCAGGCGTTACATAGCACAAGAAAGACGCTCCGTATGTTGCAGCGATCGCACCGCCAATGGCAGATGTAATATGATCATAGCCCGGAGCAATATCCGTAACAAGAGGCCCCAGTACATAAAATGGTGCTCCCTTACAGATTGTCTTCTGAATCTCCATATTGGCCTTGATCTGATCTAATGGCATATGACCCGGTCCCTCGATCATAACCTGAACATCCTTCTCCCAGGCACGTCTGGTAAGCTCACCGAGAGTGATAAGCTCCTGGATCTGGGATACATCCGATGCATCCTTTAAGCATCCCGGACGGCAGGCATCACCAAGACTCATGGTAACATCGTACTCTCTGCAGATATCCAGCACTTCATCATAATACTCATAAAACGGGTTTTCATTTCCTGTCATTTCCATCCATGCATAGATAATAGAACCACCACGGGACACGATATTCATCAGACGCTTGTCCTGACGGAAATGACGTGCTGTCTCCTTATTGACTCCACAATGAATAGTCATGAAATCCACGCCATCCTCTGCATGCATCCGCACAATGTCGAGCCATTCCTTCGCTGTGATCTCCTTCAATGCCTTATGATAATAAACAACCGCATCGTAGATCGGTACGGTTCCGATCGTGGCCGGACATTCCGCCGTCAGCTTACGGCGAAACTTCTGGGTATCTCCGCTGGAGCTTAAATCCATGATTGCCTCAGCTCCCATATCTACGGCACTTTTTACCTTTTCCATCTCCATATCAAGATCTGTCCAGTCACGGGAGGTTCCCAGGTTGACATTGATCTTAGTGCGAAGTGCACTTCCAATTCCGTTTGGATCCAGAACCTTGTGGTTCTTATTGGCCGGGATGATCACCTGACCTTTTGCGATCAGATCCCGAAGTACCTCTACATCCATCTTTTCCTTTGCAGCAACCTTCTCCATCTCCGGAGTGATAATATTTTTTCTCGCCGCATCCATCTGTGTCGTGTAATCCATAATCTACCTCACTTCTTCACAAAAAAACTTCATTGCTTATCCTCGCGGAGCCTTCCCTTTAACAGAAACAAAAAGTTCCGGATAAAAATAAAAAAGTGCTCCGGATATGATCATCTGAAGCACTGTATATACAGAACCATCCACTGTACCACAGCGAATACAATCTATCTTCCTGCGACGGCATTACCCGGATCAGGTTCATGGGTCGGATCTTAATCCCTCTCAGCCGGCTGTCAGCTCCCCAGACAAATCATCTCCTACAGTATAAAGGGGACAGGGCTGTCTGTCAAGCTGTCATTTTCACAAACCGATGGATATTTCCCGCCCATATCACACACATATAAAGAGATACGGACAATAAAACGGTTGCAAGAATCTGTACGGCATGATACACACCGGAGCCAAACACCATAAGCACCAACAGACACAGCTGAAAAACTCCATAGACAATGATCTCTGCTTTTCCATGATGATTCATTCGAATTTCCATGGCACTGTTTCTGCCAATACATACATAACCAATCACTCCAAACACCGCAAAAAAGATGATCATGGCGCATAATACCGGATACCTGAGAGCCAGGACCATTCCGTAAGAGGCCGATAAATTGACCTCCTCAGGATCAGCCGCCAGTACAGACTGTTCTGTCATACGGTACAATAGATCCATCCCTGCAAAACCACATAATACTGCGATCATATACCAGATAATTTTTTTAAGCTTTTCCCCCATTATTTTCCTCCTGAATATACTGCTTTGTTATCGCTGTAATTTCATCTTATAACGGAGTACATTTCGTGTCAATACACCACAGGGTAAGGGTATAAACCGGTAATTATCCATGTCATCTGTCGTTTCATTTTCAAAATACCCCAATACGTTTTCCATTCCTTTTATACAGCTTTCCATTACGGCTGTAGTAGTACGGATTTTGTGGCGATACTTCATAATATAATTTCTGTCCTTTTTCTATTCCCCAGAAAAAACAATATGAAATATCACCATTTCCCAGACCGTAACGCAGGCTTCTGCCGATATACACATTTTTCAGATTGCGACACCAGCATCTCCAGCCGTCAAATATAAAACCTATCTTAACAACACTGTCCGGGATACGAATTTCCTGAAGCTTAGCACAACCTCCAAAGCATCCCATGTAATAAGAATCATCCTCATACACATGTTTAGTATGGATTCCGGGAAATCCCCTCCATTCCCTGCATCTGGAATTTGCTGCAAAGTCTACCTGTACCAGTTCTTTACACGAATAAAAGCATCCTCCACCAAGAATCTCTACGGACGCCGGTATTCTGACCTGTTTCAGACTGCGATGATGCGCAAAAGCAAGGCGGGCTATTTTCTTCGTTCCATATCGTATGGCAACCCGATCCATATTATTATATCCATAGATTGCTGCCTCATATTTATCATCATAAAGCACGCCATCCTTCATCTCGTACCTTGGATTTCCTTTCACAACAGCAATATTATTTAACTGCGGGCATTGATAGAAAGGAAGCTGACCTATTCTCGCTACCGACTTCCCGATCCTGACTTTTTCGAGACTCCGGCATTGCCAGAAACATTCATCTCCCATCCATTTCACACTGTTCGGTATCCTTATCTTCTTCAAACTTTTACAGCCCACAAATGCGTACTTTTTTATTCTGGTCAGACTGTCCGGTAACGTCACACTCTCCAGATTCTTAAACTGTGCAAATGCAGCAATATTGATCTCCGTGATTCCTGATTTGATCACCAGCTTTTTCACCTTATTTTTCGGAAACGGATACTCAATATTATACAAACGGGTTTCATCACGCCATTGCGGATAATCCGTTTCATAATATGCATCACTGTACAGACAGCCCTTTCCAAAGATTGTCAAACATTGTTTCTTTCGATCATAACGAAAACGGGCAAACGTGCCGTGAACTCTTTTTTTACATTTCGTGCCATCCTTCTTGCCCAGAAAATGATATTGATAACTGTCTGTTTTGGCGTCATACAGCCACTCATAATAGACAGATTCAACTTCATCATGCACAAACCTTACAGGCGTTGCTGTCGGAGCTTTCCATGTCGTTGCTGTCCCTTTTGCACTTGGAGTTGGAGATGGTCCTGTCACCGAATTCTGCACCGGGGCAGGACTCCGGTCCGCAGCCGAATCAGCAGAACAGCCACAGAAACAGCATATGATCCCAAGCAGCATCAACAAATAAAGCACCTTATTTACTCTCATTCAATCACTCCCCCTACAATGATTTCATTTGCTGGTTTTAAGCTATCTGAAATCCCACAATTCCTATAATACAAACAATCCCTCCCAGCACGCTGAGCAGATCATGTTCTTCCTCCTTCCGTGCAATCCCCCAGAAGAAAAGCACAACCAGGATCATCGGCTGGATAACAGAATAATTTGCCAGACTTACGG
>CAKRHL010000240.1 GCA_934338765.1 uncultured Lachnospiraceae bacterium
GGATATATGAGGGGGCAGCTCATAGGAATGATCCTGGGTCTTTTTATAGTTGCTTTTTTGTCTGTACTGGATTATCATTTTATATGCAGGTTTGTAGCCGTTTATTTTTTCATTGGGATCATGCTTGTGCTTATGACCAAGATTCCGGGGATCGGAACGGATCTTGATACCGGCTCTAACCGTTGGATCAGGCTGCCTGTGGGAAGTATAACCTTTCAGCCGTCAGAGTTGTTAAAGATCATATTTATATTGACGTTGGCGGTACTTTTCTGCAAAATACGAAAACAGCTGGATCAGTTCAAAGCCGTGGTATGGATCGTGTTATTGACTCTGCCGGCGTTTGGCGCGATCGTGATACAGCCGGATCTGTCATCCAGTCTTGTTATTCTTTTTGTAATGGCAGTGATGACATTTGTTGCAGGTTTGTCATACCGGGTGATCGTACCGATCATTTCCGTTGGTGTGCCTGTGACCTTGATCGTATACTGGTATGTTCAGCAGCCGGGAAATCTGTTGCTTCAGGGATATCAGTATGATCGTGTCTTTGCTTTTAAAAATCAGGATTCCACGGTGAAGAGGATCGTGGACCTGAACCGTCAGCAGAAATCTTCTGTCAATGCCATTGCAGAGGGGGGGCTTTATGGCAAGTTTTTGAAGGATGGAGCCAGAGCAGGAAGCTCCAGAGCATATTCCAGTGTGTCGATCCGTGAGAGTGATTTTATCTGGAGTGTTATCTCCGAGGAGTTTGGCTTCCTTGGATGCTGTCTGGTATTGCTGCTGTTTGGTATTTTGATCTTTAAGTGTTTCCGGGTAGCAAGAAAAGCGCAGGATTTCCTGGGCATGCTGATCGCAGTTGGGGTATCTGCGATGTTTATGTTCCAGGTGTTCAGTAATATATGTGTTGTGACCTTCCTTTTTCCGAATACCGGTCTGCCACTGCCGTTTCTGAGTAATGGTCTCAGTTCCATGATGTCATCGATGATAGGCATCGGGCTGGTCATTAATATCGGCATACAGCCGGCCAAGACCAAAAAGGGTGGATTTACAATGCGAAAGGCTTATTCAGATATGGACAATGATGTTGACATTGATTTTCGTCTGTAAAGCGTAACTGTTGGAGAAGGTATAAAATTTACTTGGAGGGGTGAAACAGATGAACATTGGTTTGATTGCACATGATGCAAAAAAAATATTAATGCAGAATTTTACGATCGCATATCGGGGGATTCTCAGCAAACATGAGATATATGCTACCGGGACAACCGGACGTTTGATAGAGGAAGTGACAAATCTTACAGTGCATAAATATCTTGCAGGTCATCTGGGGGGAGAGCAGCAGCTGGCGTCCCAGATTGAGCATAATCAGATCGACATGGTGATCTTTTTGAGAGATCCCCAGTCTCCGAAATCCCATGAACCGGATGTGATGAATGTAATTCATTTGTGTGATACGTACAATATTCCATTTGCGACCAATCTGGCCACGGCGGAGCTTTTAGTGAAGGCTTTGGAGCACGGGGATCTGGAGTGGCGTGAAATGATTAAAAAAGAAGAGGAATAAATGAAAGACATACAAAGATTTAACAATAAACAGATCAGGACGGGCGTTTTTTTTGCGGTAATGGCCGGTCTTTGCCTGATGATGTCGGGATGTAGTGTGGATACAGTGCCTGTCTCCGATACCCAGATTGCTTATGAGGAGCAGGACAGCACAGGTACGGCAGATAATACCGCAGATAACACTTCTGAGAGCAGTGGATTGCTGTCAGAGGATATCTGTATCGTTCCCAAAAAGAAAAATGTGGCAACGGATGCTGCGATTACGGCAGATGCAGCTCTTCTGATCGATGACACCCGGCATAAGGTGCTTTATGCCCAGAATGTATATGGTACCGAGTATCCGGCAAGTGTATCCAAGATTGCCACAGCTCTTATGGCATTTAAGTATGCCAAGATGGATGATACGGTTACGGTCAGCAGCAATGCTTCCAATATCACGGAGTACGGGGCGAGATTATGCGGCTTCAAAGAGGGCGATAAGATATCCATGAAGGATCTGTTGTATTGTATGCTGACATATTCGGGGAATGATGCTTCTGTGGCGATTGCAGAGCATATTTCCGGATCAGAAACAGAATTTGCGGCGAAAATGAATAAAGAAATGGTATCCCTTGGAGCCAGCGGAACGCATTTTGTCAATTCACACGGGCTTCATGATGACGATCATTATACCACGGCGTATGATCTTTACCTGATCTTCCACGAATTATTAAAATATGACGAATTTCGCGAGATCAACCAGTGCACAAAGTATACTGCTTCATGGGAGGATGCACAGGGTAAAAAGCAGTCTCTGGACATTGTGTCGTCAGATCCGTTCCTGACAGGATCCAAGCAGCCGCCGAAAGGACTGACGGTGACAGGAGGCAAATCGGGTACCACGGTAAAGGCAGGAGGCTGCCTCATCACGTATGCACAGGACAAGAAAAAAAGAGATTATATCGGGGTGATCCTAAAAGCGGATTCATCCTATGGAGCCTATGCCCAGATGAATCATCTGTTTGAATATGTAAAGAGAGGAAAGTGATCCTCTCTTTTCTTTATCCTGCCTTTTATATTGTGGAGCGGATCCTGCCAAAATAACTGATAGCATATAATCCGCTTAATCCAACAACGGCATAAATGATCCGGGAGAACATGCTCATGTTTCCAAAGATCACGCGTACCAGATCAAACTGGAAGAAACCGATGAGGCCCCAGTTGACGGCACCGATAATAATGAGTACGAGAATGATATAATCCAATGTTTTCATAAAAACACCATACCTTTCTGTATCCGTTTATAGATACAGTTTTAGTATTTCCGGCCGGTATAAAATATATGCACTTATCTTGTCAAATTTGCAAAAAAAAGCTATAATAAAAAGGTTAGAAGACTCGTTTTGGAAGGAGGGATTTTGTGGCAGGAAGGAAGCGTTCCGGTAAAGTGGTCAAAATGAAACGCAAAGATTCTAAAGTGACCGGATTTTTTTTGATCTTATTTGCCATATATATCCTTGCGCAGGGAACATTATCTTTGACAAAAGAGCATGTGTCGATTTATGAGGTGACAGAAAAAAAGATTGCCGATGACAATCTGGTACGGGGAATTATTATCCGAAATGAAAAACTGGTTGACAGTGATCAGGAGGGATATATCAATTATTATGTGGCAGATGGAACGAAGGTGGGAGCGCGGACCAAGATTTATTCCATAGATCAGACGGGTCAGATCTATAATCAGCTGGCCAATACAGAGACGGGAGAGATTAAGCTTTCTTCACAAAATACCAGTGATATACGGAGTGAGATTTCTGCATACCGGGCGGCTTATAGTCTGTCCGATTTTAGTGAGACATATAATTTCAAATACAATCTGGACAATACAATATCTGAGCTCACTAATGCCAGGCTTCTTGATAATGTAACAC
>CAKRHL010000241.1 GCA_934338765.1 uncultured Lachnospiraceae bacterium
GAGCTGGTGGATGCCGGATTTATCGGTTCTCTGGCGGATGAGACATACACCTTTATGGGAGGCGGTGGAAACGTCGAAAAGTTCCGTGAGGAGACAGGGCCGGAGATCGCCCGCAAGCTCAAGGAGCAGGGAGTGGATATTGTGCTTTGTACCGGAGGCTGTGGAACCTGTCACCGTTCGGCAACCATCGTAACCCGCTGCTGTGAGGAAGCCGGTATGAGCTGCGTAGTGATCGCAGCACTTCCACCGATCGCCAGACAGCAGGGAGCACCGCGTATCACAGCGCCTCATGTGCCGATTGGCTCCAATGCGGGTGAGCCGAACAATATCCCACAGCAGACAGCGATTGTCAAGGAATCCCTGGAGTGGGTTCGTGACTGTCCGAGCTACAATGGTATGAAGGTGCTGCCGTATGAGTATCGTCATAACGTATGATCATAATGCATAAAGGAGTTCTTTAAGACAATTTTTGTGATCGTAAAGCAGACTCTGCGTAAAAGTCGCAGGTCTGCTTTTTGTCATTCACGGAGTTTTGCTGATGATTTTGCTGTTTTTCCTTGTGAATGAAAAAGCGTCTGTGATATACTTTATGTGAATGAAAATACTATAGCGGATAGTTTGAAAGCAAATGGAATTACGAATCGAGGAGAAAAGATGTTACATATAAGATACAGAAGACAGATCAGCCGGATCATGGTGGCGTTTATGCTGCTGGAGGGGATCTTTTGGTACGGCAGGGATATCAAAACAGCGTATGCCGCAGATAATACAGAGTCCTATCGTAATGTGGTCTATGCATTGGATGAAAACAATAAGGATGCGCAGGGAATCTGTTATCATATTTCCGGGGATTATGCCATGGTCGGGGATACTTCTTTTGGGGCGGCAGATTACCAGGGTGCAGGGGATGGTATTGTGACCATACCGGATGCTGTTTCGCTGGATGGCAGGATATATGATGTGACTAGGATCAGCAGCTATGCTTTTAATCGCTGCAGTAAGCTCAAGGAGATCGTTGTTGGAGATAATGTTCAGGAGATCAGCGAGGGAGCTTTTTCTTTGTCAGGTCTGGGTAAAATACATATCGGAAAACAGGTCCGCAAGATTGAAACCTCACGGCTGATACCCTTTGAGGGAACAAAGCTGGAGGAGATTACGATCGATCCGGAAAATACCTCTTATACAGTAAAGGATGGTGTGCTGTTTACGGCAGATATGACGGAGCTTATAAGATATCCAAGTCAGGATTCCCGCACAGAGTACGTGATTCCGGACAGTGTTACAAAGATTTCCATGTATGCTTTTGAAATGGCACGGAATATCAAAGATATGGTGATCCCGGCGGGAATTGAGGAAATCGGTGCAGCAGCGTTTGAGGCTTCCACTGCCCTGTATTCGGTACAGGATCTCCGTGGAGTGAAGCAGCTGGGGGCAATGGCGTTCGCGGATGCAACAAATCTCAAAATGCTGCTTTTGGGAGATGATCTGAAGATATATATGGGGGCCGCTTACCGCAACACAAACAATATCATTATCCGTTCCGGGATTGAGATGATGTATTTTCCGGATGGAACCCAGACGACGTATGAAGTGTTAAATGGATGCTATGGCGTGAAGAATGTTGTCTTTGGAAAAGGGATGACACTGCATAGAGGGGATTGCGCATTTTGCAAGGATCTGGAGACGATCATTCTGCCGGAGGATATCACAGCGATCCCGGAGAATTTTGCAAAGGGCTGTACCTCGCTGAAAAGCATTTATATACCTGACACCGTGACAGAGATTGGAGAAAACGCATTTGAGGGAGACGATGTTGTACTGTACGGAAAAAAGGAGAGTGTCGTGGAAAGCTTTGCCAAAGAGGCAGGGATCACATTTCAGGATATCGATACCCATGTCCATCATTATGAGCAGCATACGTTTTATGAGGATGCCCATGTAAAGATAACAGGGATGTTGTGTGCGGAATGTGGGCAGGCATATAACTGTAGCCAGAGTCTGACCCGGGAGATTCCGGGTGCCGGAGAAAACAGTCCGTCTTCAACGGCAGAGCCGATCAAGACCCCGGAGGCGACGCAGAGTCCGACCCCGACGAAGGAACCGGAAAAAACTTCGGAGGAGACGCAGAGTCCGATGCCGACGAAGGAACCGGAAAAAACTCCGGAGGCGGCACAGAGTCCGACGCTGACGCAGAGTCCGACCCCTACGAAGGAACCGGAAAAAACTCCGGAGGCGGCACAGAGTCCGACGCCGACGCAAAGTGCATCCCCTACGAAGGAACCGGAAAAAAACCCGGAGGAGACGCAGAGTCCGTCCCCGACGAAGGAACCGGAGAAAACCCCGGAGGAGACGCAGAGTCCGTCCCCGACGGCAGAGCCGGAGAAGACTCCGGAGGAGACTCAAAGTCCGACCCCGACGGCAGAGCCGGAGAAAACCCCGGAGGTGATACAAAGTACATCCCCGACGGCAGAACCGATCAAAACCTCGGAGGCGACACAGAGTCCGGCACTCACAGAGGGAGCACCGGAACTGGCTGTCTCCGGACTGAGGGTGTATTCTAAGGATAATCGTCATGTGACATTATCCTGGGACTATAATACATCTGTTACAGGCTACGAGATTTACAGATCCACCGGAAAAAATGGGACATATCGGTTGCTTCAGACTCTTTCCGGGGAAACGACATCCTATAAAAATAATGACCAGAAAGCAGCAGTGGTATATTATTACAGGCTTCGTGCGTGGTGGACCGACGGCAGGATGATAATGTACGGATCCTTTACAAAGCCTCGGGCCATAAGAGTGACCCGGCTTGTCACGCCGGTGATCAGTGTGCAGAAAAAGCGTGTGGGAGGGATTCCGTATTTAAAGCTTCGTGTCCGAAAATATAACGCAGATAAACTGCAGCTGTATGTGGCAACCAATCAGGGACGGTACAAAAAGATTGCATTAAAAAACAATTCCATAAAAAAACTTCATGGAGTGTACCGCATTCGTTACCAAAAAGGAAAAAAGACATTTTGGGTCCGCATCAGGACATACAAAAAGCTCTGGGGAAAGAAAATGTTCAGCTATTATTCGAAACCTGTGAAAATAAAGGTATAGCGGGGTTTTGAATATTAAGTCGGTGGTTTGTAATTGAAAGTGATGATGTGGCTGGATTGAAAATCTGCAAGTTTTTTTGGAAAAAACTATTGAAAATCATTTTTGATTGTGCTATGATGATCTTCGTAAAGAGCGAAGGTGCTTCTATTTTGAAATAGAAGCACCTTTTTTGTTTTCTAAAAAAGAAATAATCCGGTTAAGAATTATTTTGGAAGGCATAAAGCTCGGACAGGAATGCGCAGTCCTATCGTAATTATAGAAACAGGAGAATGGTAATGGACAGAAAGGTGGTACGGATATGTTGAATTCTGGAGATACTGGATTTATGTTGATAG
>CAKRHL010000242.1 GCA_934338765.1 uncultured Lachnospiraceae bacterium
ATTTAAAATATTCTGTGTCTCTTCCTTTTTCTGGGAAGCGAGAAGCTCTGAAAATGATTCCTTTTCCTTCTCAAACCGAAAAAGCTTGATCTCCGGCTCCAGCTTCTCTAAAAAATTAAACTCCTCCGCGTCATTTCCCTTCAGAAACTGGATAATGATCACAGACTGACCAAGACTTGCCGCACGGATACACTGTCCTACCGCCGCCGATGTCTTGCCCTTTCCCGGTCCGTAAAAAACCTGAACAATACGCCTGTCCATAATTCACCTCTGTACTTTCTCGTAAATTTGCCCGGTCAATTCACTCCCTCTGCAGCAAAAAAATGACCGGAGACAAAGAATTTACTCCTTAACTCCAGTCATTCTATCATATTTATAATGAAAAATCCACTCTTTTACATTTCCTCCTCGTCAGACTGGTATTCCAGCTTGCTGACGGAAACTTCATAAGCGACTCTCTTTTCATATTCCTCCTCGCTGATCTTCTTTTGGTATTCCCGGCTCTGGATCCTGCCCCAGATCTGTACATGGGCTCCCACTTCAAACTGATCGGCATATCTGGCATTTCTGCCCCAGCAGATACACGGAATATAATCTGACTTTCCATATGGTCTGTTCACTGCCAGCAGAACATCCGCAATCTCGCGTCCCAGAGGGGTTTTACGATATACCGGCTTTTTGCAGACATATCCATCCAGAAAGATATGATTCGGATCCTGTTCTTCTTCCTCCGGCTCCATAATCTCTACTTCCCTGGCAAACACAGACAGTACAAGCCGGTTTCTTGTCTCCTCATGACGGTTATAGGACCGGAACTGTCCATTGGCACGCAGCACATATCCCCGGTAATCCGTATGCACATCCAGAATCCGCTCAGATACCATCACCGGAATAATGTCATTGGAATTGCTCAGCCTGCTCACTTCAATGTCTACCGTATAAAAATCCTCTCCGTATACCGTATGACTGTACACAAACCCACCAACTACTCTTCCTGCAATTGTCACCTGGTTATTTGTAAAAACCTTATCCAACATATTTTTTCCTCCCTTTTCCTTTCGCAGGTCTCCCAGCCTGCATGCACTGTAATTTCGTTAATAAATGTATATTTAGCTCCTCGTGGTGCTAGAACTATTATGCCACATTTTTCCTGTTTTTAAACAGTCATCCAGCCGACAAATCACGACCCCGGCCATCATTCTTCTCAAATATTATGCCGGTTTCGTCCAAAAATCCCCTATCTTTCTACAATCTTATCAGAACCGGTACAATACTTCTTTATTTTTTTGTGACTTTTTCTTACTTGTATATTGGCGCAACAATCGGTATACTAGTGTATTGGTGATTTATTTTTAGAAAGTAACGCGATGAGATATCGCCATATATTCAGAAAGGACTTGAACGATTATGATGCAGAAACGTGAAGACGTCAGAAATATTGCAATTATCGCACACGTAGACCATGGTAAAACCACCCTGGTGGACGAGCTGTTAAAGCAGAGTGGTGTATTCCGCTCCAACCAGGAGGTCGCAGAGCGTGTCATGGATTCCGGCGATATCGAACGGGAACGTGGAATTACAATTTTATCAAAAAACACAGCCATTACTTATAAGGATACCAAGATCAATATCATTGACACTCCGGGCCACGCTGATTTTGGTGGTGAGGTAGAGCGTGTCCTTAAAATGGTAAACGGAGTTGTTCTGGTAGTAGATGCCTTTGAGGGGGCTATGCCACAGACAAAATTCGTATTAAAGAAAGCACTGGAGCTGGAGCTTCCGGTTATCGTGTGTATCAACAAGATCGATCGTCCGGAGGCACGTCCGGAGGAGGTTGTAGACGAAGTTCTGGAGCTGTTCATTGATCTGGACGCCAACGAGGAGCAGCTGGACTGCCCATTTATCTATGCTTCCGCCAAGGAGGGAATTGCTTCCTACAGCGCAGATGAGCCGGGCAAGGATATGGTTCCTCTGTTTGACACGATCCTTGATTATATCCCTGCTCCGGAGGGTGACCCTGATGCTGGAACGCAGGTACTGATCAGTACCATTGATTATAACGAGTATGTAGGACGTATTGGTATCGGTAAGATCGATAACGGTTCTGTAAAGGTAAATCAGGATGTGGTTATCGTCAACCATCATGACGATTCCAAATCCCAGAGGGTTCGTATTACGAAGCTTTACGAGTTTGACGGTCTTCAGAAGGTAGAAGTGCCGGAAGCAACCATCGGTTCCATCGTTGCTATTTCCGGTATTTCAGATATCCATATCGGAGATACCATCTGCTCCCCTGACAATCCGGTGGCCATCCCATTTCAGAAGATTTCCGAGCCAACCATCGCCATGCATTTTATGGTAAATGACAGTCCGCTGGCCGGCCAGGAGGGAAAGTACGTCACATCCCGCCACCTCCGTGACCGTCTGTTCAGCGAGTTAAACTCCGATGTCAGCCTTCGTGTAGAAGAGACAGACAATATGGACAGCTTCAAGGTTTCCGGTCGTGGAGAGCTTCACCTCTCTGTTCTGATCGAGAACATGCGCCGTGAGGGTTATGAGTTTGCCGTAAGTAAGGCAGAGGTTCTTTATCACACAGATGAGCGTGGCAAAAAGCTCGAGCCAATGGAGCGTGCTTTTATCGATGTACCGGATGAATTTTCCGGAAGCGTCATCGAGAAGCTCAGCAACCGTAAGGGTGAGCTCCAGGGAATGGGCTCTATCGGTGGTGGATACACCAGACTGGAGTTTTTGATCCCTTCCAGAGGTCTGATCGGTTATCGTGGTGAATTTATGACAGATACCAAGGGAAATGGTATCATAAACACAACCTTCGAAGAATATGGTCCTTATAAGGGCGACATGAATTACAGAAAGCAGGGTTCCCTGATCGCATTTGAATCCGGCGAAACTGTTGCATACGGTCTCTTTAACGCACAGGATCGTGGTACACTTTTCGTAGGACCGGGCGAGAAGGTATACGGCGGTATGGTAATCGGACAGAATGGTAAAGCAGAAGATATCGAGCTGAATGTCTGCAAGACAAAGCATCTGACCAATACACGTTCTTCCTCTGCCGATGATGCATTAAAACTCGTCCCTCCAAAGAAGCTGAGTTTGGAGGAGGCTCTTGAATTTATCGATACCGATGAGCTTCTGGAGATCACACCGGAAAGCCTGCGTATCCGCAAGAAGATCCTTGATCCTACCCTGCGTTTCCGCAGCAAGAAGAATGCCCAGAACAAATAATCAGACCGAACGGCATAATTGCATATAAAACTCTTTTACCTGCTGCCACGACAGACGCTCCTGCCGTGGCAGCATTTCTATTCCGGCCATTGCCATATTTACCAGTACTCCCACATCTCCCGCCGGTACCCATATAC
>CAKRHL010000243.1 GCA_934338765.1 uncultured Lachnospiraceae bacterium
GGTCAGCACGATCAGCATTGTTTTCACGATGGGTTTTAAGCCGGCAAAATCAACCTTCCCCTTCTCTACCATAAGATCCACGGCATTACCTGTAAGGATTGGAAGGTACAGCGTCGTGATCACTGTCACTGCAGCAAAGATCAGGGACATCACCACACGAATCCGGTATTTTTTAATATACTTCATTACTTTTCCCAGAGTCTTTTTCTGGTCATCTCTGGTCATTTTCTCTTTTCCTGCCACCTTTTATCTCACCTCTTCCTTCTGCGTCTTTGTTTCCCCCGGTTTCTTAAACTGGGAATCATAAATCTCCTTATATACACTGCAGTTTTCGAGCAGTTCTTCGTGGGTTCCCATCCCCACAAGCTGTCCGTCATCCAGCACCAGGATCTTGTCCGCCTGCTGGATGGAAGAGGTTCTCTGCGATACGATAAATATCGTTGATGTATTTTTCAATGTACCAAGGGCCTTTCGAAGCTTTGCATCTGTTGCAAAGTCAAGTGCCGAAGCACTGTCGTCCAGGATCAGAATGGAGGGCTTTCGCACCAGGGCTCTGGCAATGGTAAATCTCTGTCTCTGTCCTCCGGAAAGGTTTCTTCCTCCCTGTTCGATCTCGTAATCCAGTCCCTCGGGTTTACCGACAACCACCTCAGATGCCTGTGCAAGTTCCAATGCCTCATTGATCTGTTTATCGTCTGCATCCGGATTACCCCAGCGGATATTTTCTCGGATAGAGCCATGGAACAGCACCGCCTTCTGCATTACGATACCAATGTTCTGCCGTAGTTCTTCCAGTCTGTACGATTTTACGTCCTGTCCGTTAATTCGTACACTTCCCTCTGTGGCATCATAAAATCTCGGGATCATATGCACCAGAGAAGTCTTTCCGGAACCGGTACCACCAATAATACCGATGGTCTGACCCGGCTCTGCCGTAAAGGTGATATCCTCCAGAGATGCCTCTCCTGCCCCTTTATATGCCAGTGCCACATGATCAAACTCCACAAGTGCCGGTTTCTTATCCTGACCCGGCTCAAAGGATACATTCCCGTCCTCCAGGCTGCTGTTTACCTCCAGTAAAGACTGGATACGATTGCCGCATGCCACACATTTCGTCGTCATGATGATAGTATTGGCAAGCTTGACTAACTCCACCAGGATCTGTGACATGTAATTGATCAGCGCCACGATCTGTCCCTGTGTCAGAGTTCCCATATTGATCCGGACTGCTCCTGTCCAGATCAGTGCCACCAATGCTCCGTTGATCATAATATAAGTGACCGGATTCATCAGTGCGGAAATACGTCCCACAAAAAGCTGCATTCTGGTGAGAAGATCATTTTCCTGACGAAAGCTTTCTCTCTCTGCCTGCTCCTTGTTGAATGCACGGATCACACGTACACCGCTCAGATTCTGTCTTGTCACTCCCAGCAGACGATCCAGATGCCCCTGCACCTTCTGATACATCGGCATAGTCATAAGCATAATGCCAAACACGACAATGGCAAGCAGCGGAATGACTACCGCAAAGATAAGTGCCGCCTTGACATCAATGGTAAATGCCATGATCGCCGCACCAAATACAATAAACGGAGAACGTAGGAAAAGACGAAGTGCCAGGTTGGTTCCCGACTGAACCTGATTGATATCACTGGTCATTCTCGTGATCATCATGGAGGTTCCCGCCTCGTCCATCTCGGTAAAGGACAAGGACTCAATATGTTCAAACACCGCATGACGAAGCTTTGTCGCAAAGCCTACCGCCGCTTTTGCCGCAAAATACTGCGCCGTGATGGAGCAGGTCAGACCGATCGCCGCCAGCACCAGCAAAAGCCCCCCCATCTTCCAGATGTATGGTACATTGTTCTGGGAGATACCTCTGTCGATCAGCCATGCCATAACCATAGGAACGGTCAGATCGAAGCATGCCTCCAGCAATTTAAACAAAGGTCCCAGGATACATTCCTTCCGGTACTCCGTAATATACTTCAATAATTTTTTCATCAGATGCCTCCTAAAAGTAATATGCCCAAAAGACACAACTTTTATTGTATCGTGTATCTGACGTTTGGTCAATATGCCATCCGTTCTTTATCCTTCTTTATCCATACCAAAAAAGACATCCGTGATCCATTTAGACAAAAAGATCAAAAAGAAAATGATCGCCAGAAGCTCCCACAATAATTTTTTTATCAGCAGGCTTTCCCAGGTCAGTTCAATATTATTTTTATGAATCCGGCGCAACGCAGAAAAGGCACTCTGCTGTGTGTTCCAGTTACTCTTCCAGCCGGAAAAATCAGACCATTGCCCCGGTAAAAGCTCCTGAAACATCCTTATTCCATGGGCCAGATCAAACCGCAGCCACGTTCCTGCCAGTCCCCTCTGATCCAAAAATGCCTGTGCTCTGATCCGGGTCAGAACCTGCGGCCGGTGAGAAAATGTGATCCTGTTTAGATGCATTTTGGACATCCTGTCCCCTGCTTCCACCACAAATGCATCGGAAATATTGGGGATCACACCGCGCACCAGCCAGCACTTCCCCCCCTGCTCTACCTTCTCTCCTGCAATATTAGTACCTCCAAAAAGCTGCTCTGCCGTTTTCTTTCCCAGCAGACATCCCCGGTTATCGGACGGAGAAAGAATTGCCGCTCCCGGCAGCATCCACTCAGAGGAGCCACAAAGTACAAACATTTCTGCCTCTGTTTCCCGGCCGGTTTCCGGCTGAGTTAAATTCATATGCTCCTTTGCTCCCCAGATTGTCACGCATTTTTTCTTCCCCTCCAGTGCCTTGTGAGCCTCCTGTACCGTTACCGGCTGTGACAAAGCTGCCGTCAGATAATGCTCTGTGCTGTCCGCTTCCGTTCCTGCTTTCAGGCTCCATATGCCGGACAAAACTGCTGCCGCCAGACATGCCGCCATCCACAGAAACCTGCCCCGGCGCATCATCCCTCCTGCAGGCGGACTCTGTCCCCTGCACGAATGATCCGGTCAGCTTCTGTGATTACCTGATCCTCACTGGACAGATTATCCTCACTGACCGCCGCAAAACTTCCGTTTTTTTTCAAAACTGTGACATCTACTCTGAATGCTGTTTTTTGTTTTCCAAGCACCGTTTTCTCCGAACGCATCACATAGACATAGTTTTTCCCCTGCTCCGTATGAAGTGCTGTCAACGGGATTGTCACATCATAGGGACCTGACTCCTTTCGTACCGTCATTTCCGCCACCTGACCGATCCTGCACTTTCCCTGAGGCACCTGCACAGTCACCTTTCTTTTTTCCGTGCCATCAGATTGTATCTGTTCCTCTATGGACGATATTGTGAATCCTTTCATTTTTTTCTCCGCCGTCTTTAATATCACTTCGTCCCCCACA
>CAKRHL010000244.1 GCA_934338765.1 uncultured Lachnospiraceae bacterium
ACCTTTGAACTGATACTAAAGGTTCCCGGCCACATAGCAGCAACGGAAAGACCACAGACGCCGCAGGCAGCCAGAGAAATTGCCGGGAGCGGAGAGAACGTCACGACCAGATAGCTGACGATACAAAGGCAGGCACAGGCTCCCAGGTATCCGGTCAGTGAAAAACGTTCCGCAACATGGGCGTGAAGAACTCTGCCGGAGCCCATCAGGATTGCAAAAAAGCATGGACCTGCAAGATCTCCTGCGGTTTTAGAAACGTGCAGGCCGGTTTCTGCAAGGGCAGATGCCCACTGGCTCATGGCAAGCTCTGAGGCACCACTGCACAGCATCAGTAAGGCAAGAACCCAGAATACCTTTTCCTTTAACAGACCGGTGATTGACATGCCCCGCCCTTCGTCAGCCAGAGAATTGATCGGTACAAAACAAAAGTAAATGGCATTACATGCCGGGATCACTGCCCACATGGCAGAAATGATCTTCCAAGAATCCAGTCCCAGCAGGCGGAAAAGCAGCGTGGATACCAGAACCACCAGCACAGACCCCCAGCAGTAAAAGGAGTGCAGCAGACTCATGGCAGCTCCCTTTTTGTCGGTAGGGCAGGCTTCCACGATGGGACTGATGATCACCTCGGTCAGACCACCGCCAATGGCATAAATGACGACGGCGATACTGATACCGAGATAGGGATCGGAGGTCAGCTCCGGTAAAATGCCAAGAAGGATCAGACCCACGGCGGCAAAAATATGAGCCAGTACGGCATTTGGCCGATAACCGATCCGGTCTGTAAATTTGGCTGAAAACAGATCCACCAGAATCTGGGTGACAAAATTAACCGTGACCAGAAGACCGATCCGCGACAGGGAGATGCCATAAGTCCGGTGAAAGGTAACAAATAATAAAGGGGCGAAATTATTGACGATCGCCTGAGTGATATATCCGATGTAGCTGGCGGCGATGGTATGCCGGAAATCATTACGTATATTCATAAAAACCTCCTGTTTTACTTCTCTTTCCCACCTGAAAAAGTGGGATGGTACTGTTTTGTTATAACAACATTATCATATTTATTTCGGGAAATCTGTAAGAAAATCGCTTATTTATAACAATATTTTGATGAAATCGAGAAAATGGGCCACAGGGGTGCGGGATAGCGGAGTGTCCGGATTGTCCATTGTGAAATAAAACTTCTTATGATAGAATGGATATAAATGGATAAAAGGGATCATAAAGCCGGGCAGAAGTTACTGGAAGACCAGACCGGCAGGCAAAATAAATATATACAAGGAGATCATCATGAGCGACATTAATAAAAAAATCAGGGAACTTGTCAACTATGGATTACATACCGGATTAGTTGTGCCGGAGGATGAGGTGTACACCATCAACCGTCTTCTGGAAATATTGAAGCTGGATGAGTATCAGGAGCCGGAAAATGCCTGTCCGGTACCGGATCTGGAAAGCACTCTTGGCAGTATTATGGACTGGGCATATGAAAATGGTGTTCTGGAGGAAAATACCGTGGGATACCGTGATCTGTTTGATACAAAGCTGATGGGGGCACTGGTGCCGGCTCCAAGCACGGTGATCGCAAAGTTTGGGGAGCTGTATCGCCAATCTCCGCAGAAGGCAACGGATTTCTATTACAAATTCAGCCGGGATACCGATTATATCCGCCGTTACCGTATTGCAAAGGATATGAAATGGACAGCGGAAACAGAGTATGGAACTCTCGATGTGACCATTAATCTGTCCAAGCCGGAGAAGGATCCAAAGGCGATCGCCGCTGCAAAGAATGCAAAGCAGTCCGCATATCCAAAGTGTCTGCTGTGCCGGGAAAATGAAGGCTACGCCGGAAGACTGAATCATCCGGCAAGACAGTCTCACCGTATCATGCCTCTCACGATCGAGGGAGAGAAGTGGGGATTTCAGTATTCTCCATATGTGTATTACAATGAGCACTGTATTGTCTTTAACCAGAAGCATACGCCGATGAAGATTGACGAAGCCGCATTCCGGAAGCTGTTAGCCTTTGTGAAGCAGTTTCCTCATTATTTCCTGGGTTCCAATGCGGATCTGCCGATCGTCGGTGGTTCCATTCTGGCACATGAGCATTTTCAGGGCGGTCACTATGAATTTGCCATGGAGAGAGCACAGATCAAAACGCCGCTTACGATACCGGGATATGAGGATGTGGAGGCTGGAATTGTCAACTGGCCGATGTCCGTGATCCGTATCCGTCATGAGGAGAGCGATCGGCTGGTTGCCCTTGCGTCCCATATTTTGGACACATGGAGAAGCTATACCGATGAGGCAGCATTTATCTTTGCGGAGACCGAGGGAGAGCCGCACAATACTATCACGCCGATTGCCCGGATGAGAGATGGAAAGTACGAAATGGATCTGGTGCTGCGAAACAATATCACGACGGAGGAGTATCCTCTGGGAGTATATCATCCACACCAGGAGCTTCATCACATCAAAAAGGAAAATATTGGTCTGATCGAGGTTATGGGACTTGCGGTTCTGCCGGCACGTCTGAAAAATGAGATGGCAGTGCTGGGAGAATATATCGTGCAGGGTAAGGATATCCGCAGTAATGAGACGATTGAGAAGCATGCAGACTGGGTAGAAGCATTTTTGCCAAATTATGATTCGGTGACCGAGGACAATGTGGAAGAAATCCTTCAGAAGGAGATTGGCATTGTATTTAAGAAGGTGCTGGAGCATGCCGGCGTATACAAAAATACGGGCGAGGGACAGGAAGCGTTTATGCGGTTTGTAAAAGCACTGTAAATAATATAAAAATTGTGAGATACATGAAATGCACTTGTATTATGGATTTAAACATAATGCAGGTGCATTTTTGATTTGGATCAACAACTTCATAAAATCTTAAATATTTTATTCGATTAAATTAAGAATCTCCTGATATGATTAAAACACGAATAAAATGTCAGGGGGAAGGTCTATGAAAAAGGGAACAATCTATGTGGCACTGACCGTTTTTTTCATTTGCTGTATTACCGGATGCAGCAGTCACAGCAGCAAAGAAGATCAGAATAATAGAAAAATGACATCCGTATCCAAAATGCATCCTGGCAGGGATAAGCTTGCCGGGATTATAAAATCATGTCCGAATCTTAAAATGCCGGAGGATCTGTCGGTGGAAGTACCGTCGAAGCTCACGGAGCTTGTGGAATATACGGCAAATTATTCTCTGGATGCTTCTATGAAGCAATATGACAGGGAATTTCGGGAGATGTATGAGTATCTGTTTCCGGATCATCCTCTGGATGAGGATTATTTGTTTTATTGTGGGGGACATTCCGAGGCGGAGTATGATGACGACACGGGAGAATTAGTTCGTGATTATTA
>CAKRHL010000245.1 GCA_934338765.1 uncultured Lachnospiraceae bacterium
GTATATCATCCCGTGGAATCCAGTAGGCATACAATGTCTGATCATGATTGGGAAGTCGATAGTCTTCCCCGGGTTTTGCAACCACCTGATCTCCATCCGGCTTTGTTGTCCAGCCTCCAAAATCATAGCCTGTCCTTTGAAGCTTTGCTTCCGGCAGAGTTACAATCTCCTCAAAAGCTCCCCGTATTGTTTCCATATCCTTTTCATCCGACATTAGTCTGCCGCCGTTTGCATCAAAGGACACCGCATATTTTTCTCTGCGGAAATATGCATTCAGGATCAATGAGCCATCAGCTTTGACAATGCCTGTCAGATGTGAGGATTCTTCATCCAGAATAAATCCCGGAAAAAGGTTCTTCACATCTCCTGCAGATACCTCTGTATCCGTTGTACCAAGAAAATCATACCTTGATGCCAGTTCATACCCCTTGTCAAGCTTCTGCTTATAATATTCCACATGATATACTGTAGGGATCGCCTTCCATGACGCATATAGATTCATATCCCTGTTTGCTTTGAACTGTTTTTGTCCTGTCTCTGCCAAAGGATCCTCCGACCAACCGGCGAACTCGTAACCAAGCCTTACAGGCTGTGCTGTCAGTGTGACCTCTTTATCGCTCCAAACCGCATATAATGAAACTGTTTGTTCCTCCTTGGTGATACCGTTTACACTGCACCCGTCGGAGTACTGCACACCTCCGCCGCTGGCAACACTGGACCAGCCGAGAAAATCCGAATATACTACCTGATTTGATGTATCACACACTGCATTCTGCCCATTGGGATTTAAGGTAATAGTTTTACGATTGATAAATGTGTTTTTGGTAAGCTGATAATCATGACCATAATAAAGATTTCGCAGGCTTGACATCTCTCCAGCTGATTCACAATTGGCAATAAACTCAATATTATATATGATCGGCGAAAAATATCGGTATACCGTACAGCCGTCCTCACCTACCTGTTTCATACTGCAATACATATACCGGTACCCTTCATAGTATGCTCCGTTCCTTCGATCACAGCCGATCACACTGCCGCTTGTAGTAGTGCTATACTCACTTTTCCAGATATGATTGCCCAGCTGCTGCCCCGTATCCGGACCAACATGCACCATATCTATACAGGCCACGTCCACAAGGGAGTTTTTGAAATACCGGTATACGGTATTCTCCAGTTCTGAAATCACGGTTTCCGAACAGTCCACATATTCTCTGCCGGGATAATATACGCCTGCCCCGGAAGCACAGCCCACTGCAGAGCCTTTGACAGTCTCTCCGTAATCTGCCTGCCATTTGCTCTGACCAAGCTTTTCCTCTCCCTGTGGTGTCTTTAAAATGTCTATGCAGGTAACATTGCATTTCTGCTCCACTGCTTTCCAATGGGGATATAACACCATCCCTTTTTCTACCTGGTCTCCCTCCAAGATCTTTGTTCCGCCGTCCTTAGCTGTGTACCAGCCTTCAAAATAATAAACATTTGTGTCCCTTTTTTTGACCGCAACAGGCATTTTTCGAACAATATATTTATTGTCCGCGCCGTAATACGCCTCTCCTTTTCCGACTACCTCAGCATCATCCGCTTCCAAAGTTACGTCTCCGCCATCACCAATAAAGATTCCTGACATAACAACATATTTGTGCGAGATCTGATCCGGTGTTCCCATACCTACAATGTAATCACTCTTATTACTGATAGCATTCATCAGGGAATATCGTGAATCCAGCCACTTGGAATGAGGGTCTGTACTATACTCATATTCCGTGCTTAAAAGCTGTCCTTTTTGATAACGCTTCGTCTCAATGGCAAAGCAGGGATCGTTTTTCACATATTCATATGCATTTTTCCCGTGAACAAGATATCGCCCTCTCCAGTCGTTTCCCTGTAAAAGCTCCACAATATGACCATCTGACAATTTTAATTTGTCCTGTGTTGCCTTATATTTTCCCTGTAAATTCTCATACTGGAAGATCCATCCCTTTGTTTTGGAAAAGCTCCATACGTCAAAGGAATACATAAGCATACGATCCTCATTTTTAGTGATTCTGATTCCAGATACAGAGGGTGCATTCTCCTCTGTAGAATATACCGTACCGATCTGATTGGATGTAATATCTCTGAAAGGGATATCCTCCGGATAAAGAAATCCTGATTCTGCATGGGCCTTAGTGCCCCCAAGCATTAAAACACATAAGAACAGACAAAATAGTCCCATGAATTTTAATATTTTTTGAAATAATCCTTTTGTTTCCATGATAACCTCCCATTCTGCAAGCTCTGCAGCAACATGTAAGTAAGATCCTCCCATATCATCCACAGTCTCCCAAACCTCTGCTTCTGATATGAAATACGTATCATGGAATAAACTCTCTGTTTTTATGAATGCCATTATAGCAATCTGCCCATATATTGACAATTGGAAATAATATACAAACTTGTTCTCAAAAAAACGTCAAAATAACAGAAAGAGTATATACAAAATAATATATACTCTTTTCAAAAAACATATAATTCTATTTTTTCTACAAAAATACGTGCTTTAAAAAAATTAATTTTTATATTGACTGTCTAACAGGCAATTCCATATATCACTTTTTAATTTGTCCCATTGGGATGGATGCTTAACATAATAAAGGGGACATAGCTTTCCCGTTACATCATAGTGGCGTATGATATCTGACTTGTCCTGAATCTCATATTGGTCACAAAGCCATGCGCAAAGCTGCACCAGGGAGTGATATGTCTTTTTATTAAATTTGCCGTTTTTGCCGGGATGGCAGCATTCAATAGAAATCGTATCCTGATTTCTGTCATTGGAGGCATATGCAATCTCATTTAACGGAATACACTGTATGATCTCTCCATCAAGCCCCACCACAAAATGACTGCTGACCTTATTGGCCGTGGTATCCTCCTGATCCTTCCGGCTCTCAAAATAGTCTCTGTTTGCCTTGGCTCCGGTACCCGGATTGGCAGTATAATGAATGACGATCCCCTTAACCCTTTTTAATGAAGTTCCCGGCCGGGAATTGATATTTACTGTCAGAAAATCCTCTGTAATCTCCGGCTGTTCCACACGTATTTTGTCATATGCGATCACAGGATTCTTGGCAAAATAACGATTATATATGTATCCGGTAACTGACAGAACCACTCCTAATACCGCTGCTGTGATAATTCCCGCTGCAATCACCAATACAACCGTTCTGCGTATCTGCTGTTTTTTCCGCTTTGTCATCTTTTTCATTCAAACACCATCCTGTACTTAAAAAGGGCAAAACCAGCGTTTTGCCCTTGCTTCCCACCACGTTACGAGCATTTTCCTATACCTCAAAAAATACCATTGGAAACTATGTCAATAGGACTTTTCATTT
>CAKRHL010000246.1 GCA_934338765.1 uncultured Lachnospiraceae bacterium
CAGGGAGAGGACTGGCAGACCAATTATTATACGGAGTTAAAGGCACTGCCAACGATCCGTATCCGTTATGCACCAATTGTTAAATAGTTGTACTGCTGACACAGAGATTTGATAATTTAGAAAAGGAGAGTGGTTCGGATGGACTATAATGTTTACAATTATTTTGTCGGTAACTATGCACAGAAACCAGCAACCAAATACGATACCCATAAGTCGTCGGAACTGCGCTCCGTTATGAAAAATATTGTAAAGATGACGCAGTCATCTCCGGTGTATCTGGTACGTCTGTCTCAGGCAAAACAGGAATACGCCCTGAATATCAAGGATGCGGCGATCTCCCTGAGCAATACACTTTCCATGTTGTCGGAGGATTCTGCAGACAGCGTGTTTTCGCAAAAGAAAGCTGTGTCTTCTGATGAGGCGCAGATCGGCACCAGGATCGTCAGTGACGATTACAGCCGGCTTCCGGAGGAGGCGCTGATCCGTGTTAATCATCTGGCGACGACGCAGGTCAATGCGGGCAATGAGTATTATATGACAGGTAAAGGCCTTGCGGCCGGAACATATCGTTTCCGGGTATCGGTTTGTGATGACAGCTATGATTTCCAGTACAATATCCGTAAGGATGCCAATCACAGAGAGGTGATGGAGGGACTTTGCGATTTTATCAATAAAGCAAAGATCGGTCTGACGGCCACTCCGGTATCACGAAGTGCAGACAAGATCATGATGCGGATCGAGTCCAACATGACAGGCTCTCCTGACGGAGGAAATCTGTTCTCCTTTATGGATCGTGCCGGAGACGGTGGCGATGGCAGAGGAATTGTTTCTTATTATAATATGAACAATGTTGTTTCCAGACCTTCCAGTGCTTCCTTTGAATGGAATGGAGAGACCAAGGAAACCCTGAACAATACATTCGTACTGGGAAGATCTCTGGAAGTGTCCATGTATGCACCGGGAGATCAGGCGGCGCAGATATCCTATGTGCCGGACAGTGACAAGATCATTGGGGGCATATCCGGTATTATAAAGTCTTACAATAAGCTGGTGGACAGCACCAATGATTACAGCAGCGAGACCGGACAGAGTCCCAAGCTGATCAGGGAATACCGGAATCTGTTAAAACCATATGCTTCCGAACTGGAGTCCTGTGGGATCACCTTTGATGAAAAAGGCAGGATGAAGCTGGATGAATCTCTGGCAGCACAGGCAGCTATAGATGGAGATATGGAGAAGCTTGTGGGAAAGGATTCTTCATTAAACAGACGGCTTCATAAGAAAAACGAGGAAGTCAAGTTGAATCCTATGGATTATATTGAAAAGAAGATCGTATCATATCCGGATTATGGAAAGCCGCCAAAGGGGTATGCATACATTACATCATTATATAGTGGAATGCTGTTTAACTATTATTGTTAAACAGCATCAGAACTATTTGGCAATTCCATCCAGATCATCATTGGAAGCATCTGCAGTCACCTTGACAATGACTTTGTGAGGGAGACAGACGAGACTTTCTCCGTTGTGCCGGATGGATGACTGATGAACACATAACTTATCCGGGCAGTCAGCCTCTGTAATGGAGGCCTGCCCGTTTTTTATATGCAGTGTATTGGTGCCGCCAATCCCGGGGATGTCGATCGTGGTGTCAGAGGAGAGAGGCAGCGTGCGCCAGAGCACGCCATCGATGGTGATCGTTACGGCATCTCCTGTGGAATGGTGAAAAAAACGGTATCCCAAAGGGATCAGGAGCCCGATCACAAGCAGGATGACCAGCAGCAGGATGTCATTTTTGAAGGATTTATGTTTTTTCATAATGTATTACCTCATTTAGACTTCGTTTTCTGTGATGATATATCTCAATCATAAGGGATTCTTTCCATACTGGCAACTGTTGATTTGCAGTGTAGACTGAATCCGCCGGATAACCGGCAAAATAATAGATAAATAATAGAATTCACCTCTTGACGAAAGACATGTACTTTGATATAATAAGCGGGCGATGTAACAGGTCTTTTTTTTATGTCTTTTTTTAACAAAATAATATGGAGGTGAATAGTGTCGTGAGAGTAAAGATTACTTTAGCATGTACAGAATGCAAGCAGCGTAACTACGATACCACGAAGGAGAAGAGAAACCATCCTGACAGAATGGAAACCAAGAAGTATTGCAGATTCTGTAGAAGACACACATTACACAAGGAGACAAAATAGTCTCGTAGCATGAAAGGAATGTGAGATATGGGAGATTCTGAGATCAAAGAGGAAATCAAAGAGCAGAACGAACCACAGACGAAAGCAGAAAAAGCTGCAAAGAAAAAAGGTGCTTTTCAGAATATGAAAGCCGAATTCAAACGTATCGTTTGGCCGGACAAGAACACAGTAGTGAAGGAGTCCACAGCAGTTATTGTCGTTACGATTATTCTGGCAGTACTGATCGCATTTTTAGATTTTGTGATCAAGACAGGCCTGGATAAAATTCTTCAGATAGGATAAGGGTGATTGACGTATGGCAGATCGTATGGCAGATAAAGAGCCGCATTGGTATGTGGCACATACCTATTCCGGATATGAGAAAAAGGTAAAGATGGATATCGAAAAAACCATAGAGAATCGTAATCTGCAGGATCAGATTCTTGAGGTTTCTATCCCGATGTTGAATGTGACTGAGGGGGAGGAGGATGACTCAAAGGTTGTCCAGAAAAAGATGTTTCCGGCTTACGTGCTGATCAATATGTATTTAAATGATGATACATGGTACGTTGTTCGGAATACCCGCGGTGTGACAGGATTTGTCGGACCGGGATCCAAACCGGTTCCCCTTACAGAAGCCGAGATGGCAAGCATGGGACTGAAGGCAGATGCTCCGGCATGTGAGTTCAGCATTGGTGATTCCGTGGTTGTAAAATCCGGTGTCTGGGAAGATACGACAGGAATTGTTCGCCAGATCAATCATGAGGACCGTATGGTCACGATCAACATCGATATGTTTGGACGTGAGACGCCGGTTGAGATTAGTTTCAACGATGTGGAAATCGTCTGACAAAGCCGTCTGTTTTGCAGGCGCCGCACAAAAGAGTGTGATTTTTGACGCAGAAGCGTCAGGGAAAATATATAGGAGGTAAAGAAAATGGCTAAGAAAGTCGAAGGATATATTAAATTGCAGATTCCTGCCGGAAAGGCAACTCCAGCACCGCCTGTTGGACCAGCCCTTGGACAGCATGGAGTTAATATCGTACAGTTTACAAAGGAGTTCAATGCGAAGACAGCAAATCAGGGAGATCTGATCATCCCTGTAGTTATCACTGTATATCAGGATAAGAGCTTCAGCTTCATCACAAAGACTCCTCCTGCA
>CAKRHL010000247.1 GCA_934338765.1 uncultured Lachnospiraceae bacterium
AATGTATACTTTGCAATCGGTATTTCCGGTGCGATCCAGCATACAGCAGGTATGGAAGAGTCTGATATCATCATCGCCATCAACAAGGATGATTCTGCTCCAATCTTTGATGTAGCAGATTACGGTATTGTTGGCGACTTGAACAAGATTGTTCCAAAGCTTACAGAAGAGCTGAAGAAGGTTGTTAAATAATTTGTTTCAGTAAGAAATCCTTCTTATATATTGAAACGTGAAAAAGTACCCTGTGGAATGTATTCTCCACAGGGTACTTTTTGGTTGTTTAGATAAAGTTAAGGTAATGTTAAACTCTTTCCACTTGTACTTTAAGGCATATTTGGGTATAGTATAGTAGTATTTATGTAGAGCATGGGAAGGATTGTGCATATGTGGAGGCCGGCCGAAGCAGGAAACAAAGACTTCCGGTGTAAATAATGCAGGTGTCTCACGGAGACACGGGATGGAGGAAAATGTGTTAGAGATATTAAAATCATTATTGTTTGGTATTGTAGAGGGGATTACAGAGTGGCTCCCGGTCAGCAGCACCGGTCATATGATCCTGCTGGATGAGTTTGTACAGCTTTCTATGTCAGAGGCATTTAAGGAAATGTATCTTGTGGTGATCCAGTTAGGAGCCATTCTGGCGGTTGTCTTGTTATTTTGGAAACAGATATGGCCATTTCAGAGAAAGTCCGATGGCACGAATAAGGTTCTCCCGGGATGGATCAAAGAGGATATCTTTGTGATGTGGCTCAAGATTGTGGTTGCATGTATTCCGGCAGTGATCATTGAGTTTGCGGCAGGAGATTATCTGGAAGCATTGTTTTATAATTACAGAACTGTGTCTATTATGCTGATCGTGGTAGGTATTTTATTTATTCTGGTAGAGGACTGGAATAAAAAGAGAACAGCAAAGGTTACTTCCATTAGAGATATTACATATCAGACAGCATTTCTGATCGGTGTATTTCAGCTGGTGGCAGCGGTCTTTCCGGGAACCTCCCGTTCCGGTGCAACGATCATCGGTGGACTGATCCTGGGACTTTCCAGACAGATTGCAGCAGAATTTACCTTTTATCTGGCGATTCCTGTAATGTTTGGTGCCAGCCTGATCAAGCTGTTAAAATTTGGTGTTCATTATACCGCATTAGAGGCGGGTGTTCTGGCAGTGGGAATGATTTCCGCTTTTCTGGTATCGGTTCTTGTGATACGATTTCTGATGGGATACATTAAAAAGCACGATTTCAAGGTGTTTGGATGGTATCGTATTGTACTTGGTGTTGTGGTGCTTGCCAGCTTTGCACTGTTTTTGTAGAAAATATGAAATCTTTGTGTTTTTTCAATCGGATGATTTGACAGATGAGTGTCAGTGCATTAAGATAATGAGGAGTAGCTGTATATATGGATGTAATAACATGATATATGGCATAGATAGGAGGAATGTACATGGATTTTCGCAGAATTGATAAAAATACCGTACAGTGCATTTTGTCCGAGGAAGAAATGAATGCATACGGTTTTCGAATAGAGGATTTTTTCTCAAATCAGGAGAAGGCGCGAGATTTTTTGGAGCATCTGGTGGAACGTGCAGAGGAAGAGATTGGCTATGAGGCACATAGTGGTATGGTTTCCATGCAGATCATGAAGATGCCTGACAATGGTATTGTGATCACATTGTCAGAGAGGGATAACAGCAGCGATGGATTTCAGAATATGCTGCAGCATATCCACCAGCAGCTGGCAGCATTGATCGATCCGGAGACAGAGGAGAATGATGAATTATCCTCAGAGCTTGCGGCTGAGGTGGAGAATGAGCAGGACAATAGTCTGCAGGAGATATTCCGTGAGGCGGAGAAACATAAGATCGAGAAGGAAACAAAGCTTCTCAGCGCACCACGTATCTTTATGTTTGAGTCACTGCGGGAGCTGGAGCATCTTGCAGCCGGGATTACGATGGATAAACCGATCAGCAGTGCTGTTTATTATGAGCCGGACAAGGGAAACTATTATCTTCTGCTCAAGAAGGGAAAGCTGACAGTAAAGGAATATGGACTTTTATGTAACAGATTGAGAGAATATGCAGAGATCTGTACAGCACAGCCATATGCAGAGCAGTTTTGTAAGGAGCATTTTGAAAAGTTTATCCCAAAACATGCACTACGTGTTTTGAACAATATAGAGACAGGAAATAAATAACATGAAATATGATTTTGACTTGGAAGAACGTCGTTTTTCAAAACAGTTTATCCTGAAATTGATGATCACCCTGGTTGAAGCGGTGATCGTTATATTTGTGGCTTTTGCGATTACCAGATATGGACTTGAGAAAATGACGGTCTCAGGAGAATATATGAGTCCGACTTTGAAATCAGGTGACTGTGTTTTGGTTAATAAGTTGTCGTATCGATTTCATAAGATTCATCGCAATGATGTGGTTGTTGTACAGCAGACGGGCTCGGAGCACAGCTATTTCACGCTGGAGCGTGTGATCGGGCTGCCGGGAGAGAAGGTTCAGATTCAGGATGGACAGGTTTACATCAATGGGAAAAAGCTAAAGGAAAAGCTTGATTTTCCTTTAATGGACAATGGCGGAATGGCAGAGGATGCATTCACGTTGGACAAGGGGCAGTATTTTGTTCTGGGAGATAACCGAAATGAATGTGAGGACAGCCGGAATGCCACCGTGGGCAATATTTCCAGAAGTTCCATCGTGGGGAAAGCATGGATACGCATGAATTCATTTACATTTATTGGAATGATCAACAACTTCCGAAAGTCAGATACCAGCAGTAATTTATCATAGTCATTGGCAAAAGGACAGAGAAGAGAAAGGTTTGGTTTATAGTATGGAGTTTCAATGGTATCCGGGGCATATGTCAAAGGCCAAAAGAGCAATGCAGGAGGATCTTAAGCTGATCAATGTGATCATTGAGCTGGTGGATGCCAGAGTGCCACTTAGCAGTAAGAATCCGGATATTGATCCTATGGCAAATGGCAAATCCCGTATTATTTTGTTGAATAAATGCGATCTGGCAGACCCGGCCGTAACAGCACAGTGGAAAAAGTATTATGAAGAAAAAGGTTTTTTTGTTTCTTTAGTCAACTCAAAAAACGGAAAAGGTGTCAAGAAGGTTAATGAGGTGATCCAAAGTGCCTGTAAGGAGAAGATAGAGCGTGACCGTCGCAGGGGGATACTGAACAGACCGATCCGTGCGATGATCGTAGGGATACCTAATGTGGGCAAGTCTACATTTATTAACAGCTTTGCGGGCAAGTCCTGTACCAAAACAGGAAATAAACCGGGTGTTACCAAAGGAAAGCAGTGGATACGCCTCAATAAA
>CAKRHL010000248.1 GCA_934338765.1 uncultured Lachnospiraceae bacterium
CGAAGATCCACATATGTATGACTGGGTGCTGGACGATTTTGCAAGGGAAGTTAAGAAACTATAAAAACGGATCTGCAAGTTTGTTGGGCGGAAACAAACTTACAGATCCGGATGGTGGCCACAGCTATGAGGTATGGCTCAGTGGTCTGATAAATCTTTTACTGAGGATGTAACATCTATCTCATCGATTTTCTTCTATCTCAGGCTGGAAATTGCGGATATCCTGTGCAATCTCTCCACTTAACAGAAGCATACAGATGAGGTTTGGAATTGCCATAAGTGCATTGGCGATATCCGAGAAATTCCAGACAAGGCTCAGTGTCTGTGTACAGCCAAGATATGCGACCAGGGAAAAGATCACTCTGTATACCATGTTGTACCGGTGTGTGCCAAGAAGGTATTCAAATGCCTTCTCGCCATGATATTCCCAGCCAAGGATCGTAGAAAATGCAAACAGGGTAATACCGATCGTTACGAGCCAGCCGCCGCCGGAACCAAGCACTGTCTGGAAAGCTGCGATCGTAATATCTGAGCCGGTCAGCAGTTCGCCGTTTGCGTCTGTCATACCAAGCACGCCGGAAGATGCGATTGCCAGTCCGGTGATGGTGCAGACAACGATGGTATCCCAGAAGGTGCCGGTCATATTGATATATCCCTGACGTACCGGATTGTCAGTCGTGGCAGCCGCTGCGGTAATGGCAGCAGAACCCATACCTGCTTCGTTGGAAAATACACCACGGGCAACACCGTATCTCATGGCATTCATCATCGAGGCAACGATCGTTCCACAAAGTCCGCCACCTGCCGCTTTCACAGAAAATGCCATTTTAAAGATCATGGAAATACCAGCCGGAAGGTTCGAAATATTACCTAAGATCACAATCATTCCACAGATTACATAGAAAATTGCCATGACCGGAACAACAACAGACGATACTTTTGAGATTGATTTGATTCCACCCACAATGATCAGAAGGGAGAGGATTGTGATGACAATTCCTGTAATCCCCACCGGCACATGAAATGTGGTCTTTAACGCTCCGGAAATGGAATTTCCCTGTGTCATATTTCCGATACCAAAGGATGCGATCACAGCAAATAAAGCAAAAAGCCATGCAAGAACAGCTCCGAGTGTTTTGTTTTTCAGACCCTTTTTCATGGTATACATTGGTCCGCCGCTCATTTCACCCTTTTCATTTACTTCACGATATTTGATGGCAAGCATGCATTCACTGAACTTGGAGGTCAGTCCGAATGCAGCGGAGATCCACATCCATACGAGGGCTCCGGGACCACCGGAAACCATGGCGGTCGCAACACCGACAATATTTCCGGTACCGATCGTTGCCGCCAATGCGGTTGTCAGTGCCGAGAACGGGGAAACATCTCCTTCTCCACGGCTTTTTGTACGTGCCTCCTTGCTCAGGGTGCTCTTTAAGGCGTATCCTAAGTTTCTCCATGTTAAAAAACGTGTCCGGAAGGTCAGGAAAATTCCTGTTCCCACAAGGAGAACCAGCATCACCGGTCCCCAGACAAAATCATCTACCTTTGAAATAATCCCTGCAAATCTTTCCATACATTTGCCCTCACTTTTCTTAAATGTGTAGTAGCTCCAAAGTGCAAAAAGAGCGACGTTTGAACCACATCGCTCTTAAATATTATGAAACCTTTATTAAATTATGCATATAGTAAACTGTTTTGCGGAAAATGTCAAGCCCCTTTGTAACCTGATTTTTCATTTTCTTGACACACCATTCAATCTATGGTAGTCTTTGATGCAGAAAAGGGAATGAAGTTCTCCCCCGATTTGATTCGAAACCGCTTTATAAGCTGATGACTTCTGTGCTTCACAGGGGTTACCGGCTTTTTTTGTATGAAAAATCACATGGAAACAGGAGGAATTATATGTTGTTACGGGCATATCAAACAGGGAAAAATATCATACGTTCCATAGCAGCATCACTTTTGACCGGAGTGATCGTTGGAGTAATTGATGCCGTATTTGGAAGGGGACTATTGGCGATTTCTGATTTTCGCACGGAACATTTTACATATCTGATCCCATTTTTGCCGATAGCGGGACTTCTGATCGTATGGATGTATCATCATTTCAGTGAGATAAGCACAAAGGGGATGACTCTTGTCCTGGAAATGGGACAGGGGAAGCGAAAGGAAATTCCGTTGTTGTTAGCACCTCTTGTGCTGGTGGGAACATGGATCACTCATCTGTTTGGAGGAAGTGCCGGCAGAGAAGGTGTGGCAGTTCAGATTGGGGCTGTTGTTTCTAGTCAGATCGAGCAGCGGTTTCAGTTATGCGGTGATAAAAAGAAAATGCTGATCACCGGTATGGCAGCAGGCTTTGGTGGTTTGTTTCAGACGCCTCTGGCAGCCGCCTTTTTTGCAATAGAAGTGATCACGGCAGGCAAAATGGAATATGGAGCACTCTTGAATTCATTGGTGGCAGCCTATACCGCTTCTTATACTTCCCATTTTCTAGGACTTGCGAAGTTTGCCGTGCCGATTCGATCCACCTTAAAAATGTCGCATTCCCGTGGGCTTGCTTTAGTAATTCTTTTCGGTGTGATCTTTGGATTGACAGGACGATTTTTTGCCGTATCATTAAAGTATGCCAAAGAAAAAATGAGCCATTTTTTAGAAAATCCATATGCGAGGATCGGACTTGTGTCAATTCCGCTGGCGATTATTTTAACCCTTCTTTATCAAGGGCGATACAGCGGTCTTGGCACTGATCTGATCGCAGCCGCATGTGGAGGGCAGACAATCTTTGCATATGATTGGCTGCTTAAAATGTTATTGACAGTTTTGACACTTTCCATTGGGTTTCAGGGAGGCGAGGTGACGCCGCTTTTTTCCATTGGAGCTTCGCTTGGCGTAATTGTTGGGGAAGTTTTTGGGCTGCCGCCGGAGGTATGTGCTGCATTGGGATATACGGCCGTTTTTGGCAGTGCAACCAATACGCTGATGGCACCGGTGATGATCGGTCTGGAGGTGTTTGGAACGGACAATGCAGTGGTGCTTATGCTGGTGTGTACCGTGGCATATCTTGTGAATGGAAACCGGTCCATTTATACGGCACAGCAGCTGGAATGTTGAACAGACAATAAAAAAATGCTATATTTGTAAAGCTATAACTCAAACTTCCCACACCAGAAAATAAATTGTGCCCAGACTGTTTCTGATGTGGCACGGTTTTCAATATGATTTTTGGCTCCTAAGAAGAATGCACCCGGAAGGCTGTGATCTGGAAATTGCCGCAGATCAGTAGGCTTGCCAGGAAGTCTTTGCTTTGC
>CAKRHL010000249.1 GCA_934338765.1 uncultured Lachnospiraceae bacterium
CAGCTACTGTATTGTGCCGTATGTCCGGGGACGGGAGCGCAGCCGGGAACCGGAGGAGATCATTAAGGAGATCAAAGAGCTGGTGGCAGACGGTGTTGTTGAAATTATGCTGCTGGGACAGAATGTCAATTCCTATGGAAAGAATCTGGAGCATCCTATCACCTTTGCACAGCTTTTGAAGCAGGTGGATGAGATCGAGGGGCTGGAGCGGATCCGTTTCATGACCTCCCATCCGAAGGATCTGTCGGATGAGCTCATCGATGTGATGGCACATTCCAAAAAGGTATGCAGACAGCTTCATCTGCCGTTGCAGTCGGGCAGCAGCCGCCTGTTAAAGATTATGAACCGCCACTATACCAAGGAGAGTTATCTGGAGCTGGCGGCAAAGATCAAAAAAGCCATGCCGGATATTGCGCTGACCACAGATATTATCGTGGGATTTCCGGGCGAAACCGAGGAGGACTTCGAGGATACCATGGATGTGGTGGAGCAGGTGCAGTATGACAGTGCCTTTACCTTTATATACAGCAAGCGTACAGGAACCCCGGCTGCGGCTATGGAGGATCAGGTGCCGGAGGAGGTTGTCAAGGCGCGGTTTGACCGTCTGCTAAAGCGGGTTCAGGAGATTTCCGCAGAGAAAACACAGGCGGGAGCCGGTGTGGTAGAGGATGTGCTGGTGGAGGATGTGAATAAGCAGGAAGCCGGATATGTCACCGGCAGAACCGCCAGAAATTATCTGGTGCATTTTCCGGGAGATGCTTCCCTGATAGGAAAGATTGTTCCGGTGAAGCTGTGTGAGAGCAAGGGCTTCTATTATTATGGAAAATGTGTTGCGGATGAATAATATATTGAAAAGGAAGGTGCCGCATTTTTAGAGGAAATGGTTGTCTGGTGAGCGGTGATGGTCTGACATCACAGGGAAAGGATTGGTGATCCCCATGGAACAGGAAAGAAATCTCAGGGAGAGGCAGGAGCAGAGGGAACACGAGATTTTAGGAAGGTACGCCGGCTTTGCAGATGAGAGCAGAGGACGGGACAGGGAAGAACCTCAGTGTGATATCCGCACGGATTATCAGAGGGACAGAGACCGTATCCTCCATAGCAAGGCATTCCGGCGTCTCAAACAGAAGACGCAGGTTTTTCTGGCGCCGGAGGGAGATCATTACCGCACCCGTATGACCCATACGCTGGAAGTGGCACAGAATGCCAGGACCATTGCCAGGGCCCTGCAGCTTAACGAGGATCTTACGGAAGCGATCGCTCTGGGGCATGATCTGGGGCATACGCCGTTTGGTCATGCCGGGGAGAGGGCATTAAACAGGATCACAAAGGAGCTGGGAGGTTTCCGGCATAACGAGCAGAGTGTGCGCGTGGTGGAACGTCTGGAAAAGGATGGAATGGGGCTGAACCTCACCTGGGAGGTCAGGGATGGTATCCTGAACCATCAGACCAGCCTGACGCCGGCGACGCTGGAGGGCAAGATTGTCCGTCTTTCCGATAAGATCGCCTACATCAACTCAGATATAGACGATTCTATTCGTGCCGGACTCATCAAAGAGGAGGGGATTCCTTACTGGCTGACAGATGTGTTGGGACACAGCACCAATCACCGGTTAAATACATTGGTACATGATATTGTCAAAAACAGCGAGGGGAAGAATGATATCTGCATGTCTCAGGAGGTGGAAAAGGCGATGTTTTCTCTGCGAAGCTACATGTTTGAAAGAGTTTATACCAATCCGGTGGCAAAGAGCGAGGAAAAGAAAGTAGAAATTTTGATCGAGCAGCTGTACGATTATTACATACATCATACAGAGAAGCTTCCAAGCGAGTTTTCGGCATTGATCCTGTTGGGAGAGACGCCGGAGCGGGCGGTTTGCGATTTTATTGCCTGTATGAGTGATCGATATATGGTCAATCTTTACAAAGAGCTTATGATCCCGAAGGCGTGGAGCGTCGTGGGAACAGAGCATCGATAAATAAAAAAAGAAAAAGGAAAAATAAAATCTTTGTCGAATAACTAATATAGTGGTCTGCGCTGTATTAGTTATTTTTTGTGGAAATTCAGTGAGAGAGGGGTGATACAATGCCGTGGTATTCTGAGGAACAGATCGAGGAAGTGCGGTCGCGGAGTGATATTGTCAGCGTGATCGGCAGATATGTCCGTCTAAAACGGACAGGCAGCGGATATACGGGATTGTGTCCGTTTCACAATGAAAAAACACCGTCATTTCATGTAAATCCCGCCAGACAGATGTATAAATGCTTTGGATGTGGCGTGGGTGGCAATGTACTGACCTTTGTGATGGAGTATGAAAATCTCACATTCCCGGAGGCAATGGAGATGCTGGCCGAGGAGGCCGGGATCGATCTGCCGAAGCAGGAAATGACAGCGCAGCAAAAGCAGCAGGAGGGACTCAGGCAGACGCTGCTTGAGATCAATAAAAAGGCGGCGAGATATTATTTTGCTCTGTTAAAGTCTCCCCGGGGAAAGATTGGATACGATTATCTCACAGGCAGAGGACTGACTGATGAGACAATCCTTCATTTTGGACTGGGATATGCCGGACAGGGCGGTGGAGAACTGTACCGGTATATGAAAAAAGAGGGCTACAGTGATCAGGTTCTCAAAGAAACAGGACTTTTCAAGATGGACGAGCGGGGGGCTTATGACAAATTCTGGAACCGTGTGATGTTTCCCATCATGGATGCCAATAACCGCGTGATCGGGTTTGGCGGGCGTGTTATGGGAGATGCGAAGCCCAAGTATCTCAATTCGCCGGAGACCAGGATTTTTGACAAGAGCCGGAATCTGTTTGGACTCAATTATGCAAAGCGGGGTAAGAGGAGCAATATGATCCTGTGTGAGGGATATATGGATGTCATTGCATTGCATCAGGCAGGATTTACCAATGCAGTAGCTTCTTTGGGAACGGCTTTTACCGAGCAGCAGGCAAATCTGATCCGGCGTTATACGGACGAGGTGCTTTTAACCTATGACAGTGACGGTGCCGGTGTGAAGGCTGCCATGAGGGCAATACCGATGTTGCGAAGAGCTGGCATAACTGGAAAAGTTATCCATATGGAGCCTTATAAAGATCCCGACGAGTTTATCAAAAATCTGGGCGCGGATGAGTTTGAAAAGCGGATGGATGAGGCACAGAACAGCTTCTTCTTTGAGATTGAGGTGACCAGGAGAAATTATTCCATGAGCGATCCGGAGCAGAAGACCAAATTTATCCATGAGATTGCCCGAAAGCTCCTTGTATTTGAGGACAAGATACAGCGG